>NZ_PKUB01000020.1 GCF_002868845.1 Desulfuromonas sp. | reverse complement strand
CGCCATCGGTATCATCCTCACCGCTTTCTACCACGGCCTGGACAAGGCCGCAGAGCTGGTGCGGGCCTGTATCGGCTGCCGCGCCTGCGTCGCGGTCTGTCCGAGCCAGATCGACCTCGAGTCGATTATTCTCCACCTGCGTGAGACGGTGGGGGACGAAGAGGGGATCGGCGCCGGCAAGTCGATCGTCTTCCGCCGGGTGATGCGCAACCGCAAGCTCTTCCACTCCCTGATCCGCGCCGCCAGCCTGCTGCAGAAANCCCTCTTCTTCTCCTCCCTCACCGAGTGGCGGGCCCTGCCTGCGGTAGCCGACACGCCCCTGCGCGACATGTGGAAGGAGATTCCCCAGGAGGTGGAGAAGCCCCGCTACCGGGTCGCCCTGTTCGGCGGCTGCGCCAACGACTTCCTCTACCCCGGGCTCGGGCGCGACCTGGTCAAGGTGCTGAACCGGCTGGGGGTGGAGGTCTCCTACCCGATGAAGCAGAACTGCTGCGGCATCCCCGCCCTCTACTCGGGCGACAAGGAGACCGCCGTGGAGCTCGCCGAGCAGAACGTCGCGGCGATGCTCGAGGGGAATCCCGACTACGTCGTCACGACCTGCCCGACCTGCACCATGGCCCTGCAGCGGGACTTCGTCGACCACCTCAAGGACAACCCGGTCTGGGCCGAGCAGGCCGAGCGGCTGGCGGCCATCACCGTCGATATCTCGGGCTTCCTCGTCAACCAGCTCGGGGCCGGGGAGATTTTCAAGGGGCTGGCCTCCCCCGAGAAGGTCACCTATCACGACTCCTGCCACCTCAAGCGCGGCGCCGGGGTCTGGCGGGAGCCGCGCCAGCTGCTCGCCGCCTCGGGGCGGGAGCTGGTGGAGATGGACCACGCCGACCGCTGCTGCGGTTTCGGCGGCTCCTACTCTTTCACCAGTCACCCGGACATCGCCCGCAGCATCCTCGCCGACAAGCTGGCCGACATCGAGAAGAGCGGCGCCGCCTGCGTCGCCATGGACTGCCCCGGCTGCATGCTGCAGATCCGCGGCGGGCTCGAGAAGCAGGGCATCGCCGTGCGCGCCGCCCACACCGTGGAACTGCTGGCGGAGATGTTCGACTAGCCTTTTTCGAAAGAGCAGCTCTCTTCTTCGCCCCGGCCTCGGCCGGGGCGTTTTTTAATAGTGCAGTGGGTAAGATGATAGACGCGAGCGTCTAGGGCGCTTGCCAAGGTGATAAGAATTTGCTTTTTCGGGGTCGGCGCTGAAAGTGGTTGGCGAGCAGTGCCCAGGCGTAACAATCGGTTTCAGTCTCTTTCAGGAGAGAGGAGAGCGCAGGAGAAATCCTTCCCGGTCCTGGTCCTCACGAAAAATGTCGCGTCGCTCGATGCCTCTGACGATGACATGCTGCAACAGGCCGGGGCTGTCTATGCGGGCATTGCGTGGCATGGGATCCTGGCACCAGGAAAAGTAAAAATTTCAAGAACGTCCCCTTTTGCCTTTCCCAGTGCTCGTAGCACAGTCTTGCAAAAAAGGACTAACCTCGCTGACGACCCTATAAATGTAGCAGGGTTGTCTAGATACAAGTCCTGCACGTTTGTCACTTCGCCTGCAAAACCTGAGATAACACACAAAAAAACGCCTCAGGACCGTAAAGGTTCCGGAGGCGTTCTATTTGACTTTGGGCTCGCAGAAACGGGATGCGAAGCCGATGTAGCTTATGGGGGGAAATGGTCGGAGCGAGAGGATTTGAACCTCCGACCCCCTGCTGAGAGATAGGTATTATGTCCCCCGGATTTCGACCCTAGAAACCCTCCGATAATCAGTCGGGCCGGTTAGTCCGGTTAGTCAACAACGTCCCCTCAGGGTCCCCTGGTCTGAAAAATCGGCTTGGAAAAAATGTCACCCAACAGCTGCACCGCATACGGAGATCGCATCAGCGGGGCGAACTTCCCCTCATGTCATCCCATACCGTCCCATGATTTTTTTGACCTTGATACTGTTCTGTTTCGCCAGCCCCCTGCCGGCTGTTGGCACCAATTAAAGGCCTCTTTTTACCCCTAAAAAGGGGCATTTAATGCCAAAATCCACCTATTTGTCGGCCCATTTTAAAGTGATTCCAAGAGGTTGGCTCCGTCCGCCCCTAGAAACCGTCCAGCTTCTTCCGTTCGTCACTTCCGATTCTCAGACAGAGCGGCCAGCGGGGCAATTTCGGAGACATCCATGAAAAGTAAAGTTAAGAGAAAAATAGGGGGGGTGGCTTGCCCTCGCGGATGTCCCCCTAATAATGGCAGGGCTTCCGGGTCACTGCCGGGTCTTTCTGGCAATTTCGAAATGGTCATGATTCAGTCATCTCCACCCCCTCTGGGTAGAGTTGTGGGAAATAGTATCCAGCGACTTTGGTCGGGAATCCCAAGCGGACCGGAGCTCTTTCCGAATCCGAAGTTAGGAGTTTCTTTTCGAGCAAATCTTTGAGAATGCGGCGTGCACTTCGGTCGGGCTTACCAGTAATGCGTGCAACTTCTCCCCTCGGGACTTCTCCGCGAAGAAAAGCGTCTTGTAGTAAGTAGCCTGATTCCGGCTGCAATTCCCCAAAGCTTACCTGCCGTCCCACGTACCCATCTAAGCGACGCAGAATCCCATCCAACTCTAGGCGCCCTGACATGAACGAAATCTGGTCTAATGCTGTCTTTAGAAAGAAGATACAGAAATCGAGCAAGCCCTTGTTAGACAGATTTCCTCTACCATCCAAGTCGCCATGTCGGTGTTCGTCAGCTCCAGCCAAGGCTGCCATATAAGCACTTCGGTTTCGTGCAAGCCCTCTTGAAGCTGTCCACAAGCCATGGCCATCTATGCGTGCCTTGACTAGGTAGGCATGTGTGAAGAGGCGCGTCACTCGACCATTGCCATCGAGAAAAGGGTGAATCCAAGCTAGACGATGATGCGATGCTGCCGCCGCTATTACCTTTCGTATCTCTCCCAGGGTGACACTCCCGTAACATTCCTCGAAACGCTTCAAAAAAGACTCAAGGGTTGCGTAGGTAGGGGGAATGTGACGGCCAACTTCGACTTCGTCTTCGCGCAATTCTCCTGGAATAACCGTTTTGGTTTTTCCATTTGGGGTCTTGACCTCCCTGAATTCAACAGGAAGTCGATCATAAAATTCCTGGTGAATCCTGCACAAAAACGCAGGAGAGCATATAGTTTCATCCGGGTTTTCGAAGAGCCTTCGTTCGATTAAGCGCTGAACTTCTATATGGGCAACACTCTCCATTTGTAGAGCGCGCTTTGCGGGCTCATGTGAATAGTCGTGGTCCATGGCCCGTTCGATATCAACCGGATGGGTATTGTGTCCTTCAATCAGGTTAGAGTAGTAGCTGTTCATGGTGCGCACAAGCTCTACAACTCCCCTGCGAGTCACTGGATGGAGGCCTCCTCCCAGTGCTGCTGACTGACGGATGACCTCAACAGCAAGGTCGTTCAGCTCTTCACCCACGGCGGCGGGAAACATTGGTTCCATCTGTTGAATTTTCGTGTAACGAACATCTGGGGCCACAATGAGCTCCTTTCTCGGTTGCTGTCATCAATGTGACGGAAGCATAGCATGCAAAAACAGATTTGGCCAGCAGCTTGGCCACTAGCTTGGCCACTAGCCTGGCCACTAAGCCTGGCCACTAAGCCTTAGCTGTCTCACTTGTAGTCTTTTGGAATAAAACAAAAAACAAAGCTAGGCGCAACTAACCTTGTGATTCTGTGTCCATCTTGGCCACTAGATTGGCCACTAGATTGGCCACTAGATTGGCCACTAGATTGGCCACTAGATTGGCCACCAGATTGGCCACTAAGAATTAACTTAGCCGCCTATCGCTTCATCTCTCCCTTTTTCACGGCTCTCACCTCAGCGGGAATGGGAACAGGTTCCGCCTTCTCTGTAACCCAGGATGTCTGCTTACGTTAAACAAGGTGGCCCTCCAGCCAGCAGAGATGGCCAGACCGTCTTGTTTTTTGCTCCAGAATGATTCATTGCTGATCGCTGGTTATTTTCGAACGTTTCTTACTGTCCCTGCATTATGAGAAAAGGCCACTTGATCTGGTGATCAAAATGGCCCTGAAATATCTTCAAAATGTGGTGTTCGCCGAACATGAGGAGTACCAAAGGGTACGTTCTTGATATTTGTACATTTGAAGCTGTTCTTACCCCATGCCCCGCCATGCTCGCATAGATATTCCCGGCCTGCTGCAGCACGTCATCGTCAGAGGGATCGAGCGCAGGCCTGTCTTTCGTGATGAGCAGGACCGGGAGGGTTTTCTCCTCCGCCTCTCCACCCTCCTGAGGGAGACCGAAACCGACTGCTACGCCTGGGCACTGCCCGACAACCATTTCCATTTGCTGCTGCGCCCCCGCGGCGGCAAGTTGGGCGGACTGATGCGCCGCCTGCTCACCGGCTACACCGTGGTCTTCAATCTGCGCCACAACCGCTCTGGGCACCTCTTTCAAAACCGCTACAAGTCCATTGTCTGCGACGAAAACCCCTACCTGGTCGAACTGGTGCGGTACATCCACCTCAACCCCCTGCGCGCCGGGAAGGTCAAGGACCTCGACGGCCTCGACTATTTCCCCTGGTGCGGCCATGCCGAATTGCTGGGGAGATCGCCCCGCAATCTCATCCGGGCCGACGATGTCCTGGCCCTCTTCTCTCCCCGCCGCATTGTCGCTCGGGATCAATATCGATCCTTTCTGGCTGATGGCTGCCCGAAGGTCAAGCTGTTGCGGGGCGGCAGGGGCGTCAGCCGGGTCCTCGACCCTTCGCTGGCGAAGGATGCCATATTTGACGATCGGTGCCTCTGCGGAGGCGCGTTTGTAGAGCGGGTTTTGGAGGGGGAGGAGGGGGAAGCGGGGCGGAAGAGGCCTTCTCTTTCCGACTTGGAACGAGTGGTGGCCGAGCATTTCCAGATTCCCCCCGCTGTGCTACGCCGTCCCAGCAAGGAGCGCCCCGCTTGCCCGGTCGGCGTGGGGCAGGCAACCGGCGACTGCGTCATATCCCCCACAGTCGGCACAGTTTCTGCCCACGGGGCACGGCCCGCTCGCGCACCGTCAGGCTTTAAAATAAATTAATTATTTTATTCCTTCCGTTCGGGAACTCTACTAATCCGCTTGTTTAGAAGAAGGGTCGGCGACGGTTCAGATGCCCCTCTGCCGTGAGACAAGGGGTCGGTTTTTAGGTATGTGGGAGCTTGGAATGTAATTTGCTTATATTTTTCTTATTATAATGCGACCATTGATTGGTGTGCGATGCCCTCTTCGGGCTCTGCGGTTTCCCTTTCACATCATTGCGATGCACTTCAAACCGGGACGTTCCTCCGGAACGTCGCCCCAGCGGCCTGCCGTCAGGCAGGCCTTGCGAGAAGGAGGAGGTATCATGCGAGGAACAACCTGGAGAGTGCTGGCCGCGCTCTGCGCCTGCGGCCTGCTGTTGGCCCAAAGCGCCCTGGCGGCGCCCTTTCTCTACGTCGGCAACGAGGCGGGTGACTCCCTCTCGGTGGTCGACCTGGCGAGCAACACCGTCTCCGAGACCATCAGCGTCGGCGACGGTCCCTTCAACCTGATGACCAGCCCGAACGATCGCTGGGTCTACACCATCAACGCCGGCGACGGCACCCTCTCGAAGGTCGACACCGAGACCAACCTGGTGGTCGACACCATTGTCCTCGGCGTGGAGTTCCCCAAGAGCGCGGCGATGACGCCCGACGGCACCCACCTCTACGTCACCTACGGCTTCAACACGCCGCGCGGCGTCGCCCAGGTCAACCTGGGTGACAACAGCGTCACCCTGATCGAGATCGACGGCTTCCCGCGCGACCTCAAGGTCACCCCCGACGGCAAGAGCGTCATCGTCGGCAACAGCCCGCTGGTGGTGATCGACCGCACCAACGGCAATGCCGTCACCACCTACGACATCGGCGCCCCGACCTCCGGGGTCGTCGTCGACGCCGCGCGCAACAAGGTCTACCTCGCCAACGACGACGGCGGCCCGCCCTGGATGGGCGACGGCCCCGACCGGCAGACGGTGACGGTGATGGACTACGACCCGCTCACCCAGGCGCTGAACAACGCCCGCACCATCGCAGTCGGCGCCCTGCCGCGCTTCATGGTGCTCAGCTCTGACGGCCTGAAGCTCTACGTGGTCAACGAGGGCGACCAGACCCTGGCGGTGATCGACACCACCACCGAAAGCGTCGAGAACACCGTCGCCTTCGGCGACCTGGCGATGGGCGCGGTCATCTCCGACGACGGCGCCACCCTTTACCTGCCGAAGGCCAACAGCAACGCCGCGGCGGTCTTCGACACCGCCACCCAGACCTTCCTCGCCGACATCTCCAACATCGGCAGCGTCCCGAGCTGCGTCACCTACGTCGCGCAGGTCGGCAGCCTCTACGACCAGGAGTACGCCTACGTCGGCAACACCCAGGACGACACCGTCTCGGTGATCGACCTCGGCAGCCAGACGGTCGACACGGTGATCCCGGTCGGCGACGGCCCCTTCTGGATGGTGCCGGGCCCCGACGGCCTGTTCGTCTTCAGCGTCAACGCCAACGACGGCACCGTCTCCCGCATCGACACCGACAGCAACGCCGTGGTCTCGACCATCGACCTCGGCGTCACCTTCCCGCGCGCCGGCGCGATCAGCATCGACGGCGCCCTGCTGGCGGTCACCTGCGACATCGACCAGTCCACTACCGGCGTCGCCCTGGTCGACGTGCTTGCCGAGACCGTCGAGCTGGTGCCCCTGCCGACCGTTAACTTCGCCCGCGGCGTGACCATCAGCCCGGATTCCTCCGCCGTCATCGTCGGCGGCATGCCGCTGGCGGTGATCGATCTCATGGACAACAACGCGGTCACCACCTACGACATCGGCAAGGACGGCGCCGGGGTCGCCCTCAACCCGACCACCAGCCAGCTGTTCGTCGCCAACGACGAAGCGCCCTTCGACAACACGGTCACGGTCATGGATTTCGACCCGGAGACCCGCGTGCTGAGCAACCCGCAGAGCATCACGGTCGGCAACCAGCCGCGGCGCATGGCGCTCAGCCCCGACACCGCCAAGCTGTACGTCAGCAACGAGGGGGACGCGACCTTCTCGATCATCGACACCGGCACCCTGGCGGTGGACGACACTATCGCCATCGGCGACATCTCCGGCAGCCTCGCCTTCTCCACCGACGGCGCCCGCCTCTACCTGACCAAGCTGACCAACGACAGCCTGGCGGTGTTCAACGTCGGCACCAAGAACTACATCGCCGACCTGCCGGTGGGCGACGGGCCGGACGCGGTCTGCACCATCAACAAGAACCGCCCCGACGAGGGCTTCGCCATCGAGGGCACGGATGTCACCGTCAACGCCGAGCCGACCGATCCCGGTTCGCCGCAGACCGAGCTGGTCTTCGACGAGGTCACCGACCCGGGCATCATCACCGTCGAGCCGGTGGCCGCGCCGTCCGCGCCGGACAACTTCGTGCTGGTCGGCGACAAAGCCTTCGACATCACCTCGACGGCGACTTTCTTCGGTTCGGTCACCGTCTGCCTCGACTACGACGAGGCCGACCTGCCGCAGGGCACCGACGAGGCCAGCCTGCGCCTGCTGCACCACGACGGCCTGAGCTGGGTGAACATCACCACGGTCGGCAGCGTCGACAACCCGAACCCGGACACGGTCAACAACACCATCTGCGGCGAGACCGCCTCCCTGTCGCCCTTCGGCGTCGGCGCCCCGCAGACGTCCGACGACACCCCGGTGTCTTCCGTCGGCGCCAGCAGCCCGGCCAGGGTGCCGGTCCTGCCGGGCGCCTGGGGCCTGTTCGCCGCGCTGCTCGGTTGCGGTCTGATCGCCCGCAGGCGGCGGTAACCTCGAACCCCTGAGCAAGGCCAGGAGGGCTGGACGCAAAACGCGTCCAGCCCTCTTTCTGTTCGGCGATTGTCTGCGACGAAAATCCCTACCTGCTGGAGCTGGTCGGGTACATCCACCTCAACCCCTTTCGCGCCGGGAAGGTCCGCGACCTTGACGCCCCCGACAGCTTTCCCCGGTGCGGCCATGCCGAATTGCTGGGAAATTCATCCCGGAATCTCATCCTGAGCGACGCGGTCCTGGCCCTCTTTTCCCGCCGCCGCAATGCCGCCCGAAAACTCAATCGATCGTTTCTGGCCGACGGTTGCCCGAGGGTCAAACTGTCACGCGGCGGTAAGGGCGCAAGCCGAGCGCTTGATCCCTCCCTGGCGAAGGATGCCCTGTTTGACGACCGGTTTCTCGGCGGCGGCGCGTTTGTGGAACAGGTCTTGGCGGGGGATGACCACGATGCCCGGCAGAAACGGCCCTCACTTTGCGACTTGGAGCGGTTGGTGGCCGAAGATTTCCAGGTCCCTCCCGCAGTGCTGAAGCGTCCAAGCAAGGAGCGCCCCATCGTGCGGGCCAAGGCGGTCATCTGTTATGTTGCGGTCCGAAGGTTGCGGATCAAGGGGGCGATGGCCCTGCTTACGATAAGGATTAAAATTATTGAAGGTCTTCCGGGGGCATGTTAATAATATCCTTCGGGATGCCGGGCCGGCAGCGGCCTGCTTTTTGGGAGGCGGGGTGGGATGGACAGGGGCAGTGGAAGGGATAATCGACCGGATTACTACCAGGTGCTGCACGTCCAGGCGGACGCCCCGACGGAGGTGATCCGTTCCAGCTACCGGACCCTGATGCTGAAGCTCAAGGCGCACCCGGATCTGGGGGGCGAGGGAGAGAGCGCCGCCCTGCTCAACGAGGCCAACCGGACCCTCTGCGACCCCGTCCTGCGGCGGGAGTACGACCTTCAGTCGGGGTCTGACGGAGAAGGGCGGGGTGCGGGGAGGCGAGAGGGAAAGGGGGGGGATGCGCCCGGCAGCACCGGGCGGCGCGCCCTGACACGACCCGAATACCGGGCCGGGGCGGTCTGCCCCTTCTGCGGGTTCCCGACGGCCGATGGGGACGAGGAAAGGCCGGACCTTTTCTGCCAGGGGTGCCGGAGCCCCCTCAGTCCGGCCGAGAAAATACGCCTCGAAGCCGAACAGCGGGCCGTCCGGCGCATGGCGTGCCGGGAGGCGTTAACCTACCATGCGAAATGGCCCGGGGAGAGGATGCCCGGGCGCATTCGCGATCTTTCCCCCATGGGGCTGTGCATGGCTGTCGATGCTCCCCTGCCGCAGGGGCAGGTGGTCAAGATTGACAGCGCCATCCTGAGCGCCACTGTCTGGGTGGCCAGCTGCCGAGCCGCCGATGGTTCGGACCATGCCGTCGGCGTGGAGTTCATCACTCTTCATTTTCACCGTCCCCAGGGCATCTTTCTCTCTTGCTCCATCTGAAAATTCCTGCAGGCTCTCCCGTCCCGGGTTCAGGGTCGCGGCTGTCCAAGGGGGAGCCTGACCGTCACCTCGGTCCCTTCTCCGGGGGCGCTCCTGACGTCGATATCGCCCCCGTGGCGCTTGATGACCCCGTAGCCGACCGAGAGTCCCAGGCCGGTGCCCTGCCCCACGGGGCGGGTGGTGAAGAAGGGGTCGAAAATCCTCGGCAGGTGGTCCGGGGGGATGCCGCGGCCGTTGTCTTTGATCGTTATTCGCACCAGGTCCGCTTCGTCGTCGGGGGTCTTTTCGAGGCGGGTGGAAACTTCGATGCTCCCTTCTCCGGGAAGGGCCTGCCGGGCGTTGAGCAGAATGTTTCCGAGTGTCTGGAGAAGCTGGACCGGGTCCGCCTCGAGGGGCGGCAGGTCGGGCTGCAGGTCTGTGGCGATATCGACCTTGCCTTCGGGTGAGCCCAGGGTCTGCAGGGCCTCGGCAAGCACCTGGTTGATGCACACAGAAATAAAGGGAAACATCGACTGCTCGGAGAGCCCCTTGAGGTCCTCGACGATGCTCTGGCAGCGAAGGGCCGCCTCCTCGATGGCCTCCAGCCAGGCCATGTCGTCTCCGGCCGAGCCGCCGGGGCCCGGGTTGCGGCCGGTTTTCAGGACCTGGAGGGCGTTGAGAATGCCCCCGAGGGGATTGCTCAGTTCGTGGGCGGTGCCGGAGACCAGGCCTCCGACCATGGCCATTTTTTCGGTGCGGATCAGTTTGGTCTGGGCCTCCTCCAGTTGGCGGGTGCGCTCTTCGACGGTTTCTTCCAGCTGCCGGTTCCACTCCTTGAGAACCTTCTCCGCCCGCTTGCGGGCGCTGATGTCGCGAAAGATGCCCCGCGAGGAGACCGGCTGACCCTCGACCATGTTGATGTTGACGCTCCCCTCCACCACGAGGGAGCGACCGTCCTTGGTGACGAAGGTGGTTTCCAGGCGGTCGAAGTTGTCCCCGTTCAGAAGCTGTCTGAAGACCTCCTGGCAGTGGCCGAGGCAGTCGGGATGGATGATGTCGGCGATGGTCAGTCCGGCCACCTCTTCTTCGCTGTAGCCCAGGGTCTCCCGCCAGCTGCGGTTCACATACAGCAGCGAGCCGTCGGGGGCCACGCTCTGGATGAGGTCGTTGGCGTTGTCCAGCAGGTCCCGCAGGCGCTCTTCGCTCTCCCGCAGGTCCTTGTCGGTCTGCTTTTGCCGGCTGAGATCGAGAAAGCTCTCGACCAGGTGGGGCTGGCCGTCCAGCAGGACGGTGGCGACGGTCTTGAGGATCGGGATCCGTTCCCCCCGCAGGGTGAGCAGTTCCCGTTCCGAGTTGTCGATGCACTGGTTGAGGTAGGTGATGGGGCAATGCCCCTCTTCGGCGGGGCAGATGAACTTGTGGCAGACCGAGCCGATCACCTGGTCCCGCAGGGCGCCGATCATCTCCAGGGCCTTGGGGTTGGCGTCGACGATGCGGTGGGTCTCGATGTCTATGACCAGGATGCCCGCCGGCAGCGTGGTCAGGACGGTGGTCAGCCGCTCCCGGCTCTCCTTGAGGGCGCCGGCCATGCGCCGGTGCTTTAAGAGGGCATCCGGGGAGGCGCTGACGGAAGTCGTTTCTGCTGGGGTCTCGGACATGGTCTTGTGCGATCGGTCTTTTCTGTGGCTGTTTCCCCCGGGTACGGCCGAGGATCGGATTCTCGCAAGCTTAAAATAAGCAAGAAGACTGCCAAAAAGGCCTTGAGGCGGGTGCTCTTCTCCCGGTGGGCGCCCCGAGGGGGGGGGATGGCCCCGTTATCGGCTGATTTTTCTTGGTTCTCTGGAGACAATGGGGGTATGTTGGGTGCCCGGAAACGGACCTCATGGCGGGTCCTTTAATGGGGGGCGATTGGGTTGATGTGGGGTATATCCCCCAGTTGAAAGGCCGTTTATGCGTTTTTTGCACGTTCAGCTGCAGCTTCCCGGGTGGGTCGAGGCCGCCCTTCCGGCGCCGGAGCACGTCTTTGCCTCGGAGGAAGAGCGCATGGGCCTCGTGGTGGAGTTGGCCCGGGAGAACGTGCGGAAAGGGACCGGCGGGCCCTTCGCGGCGGCTGTCTTTGACCGGCGCCGCGGCACTCTGCTCGCTCCGGGGGTCAACCTGGTCGAGCCGGCCAACTGCTCGGCCGCCCATGCCGAGGTGGTGGCCTGCATGGTCGCCCAGCAGATGGTTGAAAATTACGACCTCGGCGGCGAGGGGCCGCCCGGCTACGAACTGGTGACCAGTACCGAGCCATGCACGATGTGCCTGGGTGCGGTCCTCTGGTCGGGGGTCAGGCGCCTGGTCTGCGGCGCTCGCCGCGAAGATGCCGAGGCCCTCGGGTTCGACGAGGGGCCGCGGCCGCAGGACTGGGTGGAGGAGCTTGCCCGGCGGGGCATCGCCGTCCGCCGCGAGGTGCTGCGGGAGGAGGCGGCCGAGGTGCTGCGCGAGTACGCCCGCGCCGGCGGGACGATCTACGGTCCCCGGGACGGCCCCGTCCCGCGGCAGTGAGCCCGAGTCGCTCCCCCGCCAGTCCGGGTTTGCAGGGCGAGTCGATTGTGGTAGCATCCCCGGCTCACATTATTTATTCCAAGGAGGAAGACCATGTACCGCATCTGCATTGCTCTTGTCGTCGGATTGTTGCTCGCCACAACCTGTTTCGCCGAAGAACCGCGGCTGAAGGACCAGGCCGAAATCGCTTTCGTCAGCACCTCGGGCAACTCTGAGGTGACCACCCTGGCGGCCAAGAACACCCTGACCTACGCCTTTTCCGAACGCTTTCTGGTCAAGTGGAAGCTCCTCGCTCTCTACTCGGAGAGCGACGGCGAGACCGAAGCAGAAAGCTACGCTACCCAGCTCCGGGGGGACTACCTCCACACCGACCGGCTCTACTCCTATGCCAGCGTTGGCTGGCTCAAGGATCGATTTGCCGGTCTCGAGGCGCGCTACACTCTGATCGGCGGCGCGGGCTACAAGTTCCTCCTGGGTCCGAAGCATTTCCTGGCCGGCGAGGCCGGCCTGACCTACACCACCGAGAAGCTCAAGGACGATGCGGACCGGGGTTATCTGGGCGTACGGCTGTTCGGTCAGTACGATTACGTCTTTTCCGAGACGAGCAGGTTCTCCCAGTCGGTGGAGTGGCTGACCGATTTCGACGAGACGGAGAACTGGCTGCTGATCTCCGAAACCGCCCTGGTGACCGCCCTCAATAGCCACCTGTCCCTCAAGACGAGTTACGTCGTTAATTACGACAACCTGCCTGCCGATGATTTTGACGAGACCGACACCGTTCTCGGGGTGACCCTGGTGGTCAATTTCTGATCGCTTCCTTTTTCCACGTTTTCGTTATCGAGGGGCCCTCCGGGGCCCCTTTTTTGTTTACTCGAGTGGCATTCGGGTGTGCTGCAGAAACTGGCCACATTCCAGGGCACCATGGGGGATTGAAATCAAAATCGGCCTCTCGCCCGTCCGCTTCGCTCTCTCAAGTCGCTAAGCCGCAAAGGGAATCGTTGAGGCCCGGGGTGTTGCCCTCCATGGCGCCGTAGCGGCTTTGCGTGAGAAGCTGTCTTGGTTTTGCGGCAAATCGTCATTCTCATTCATTGTTGCTGGACCCGGGCTCATAAACTCGATCCCGGACTCCCTCCCGCCTACCTGCCGCTGGACTCAAGGCTCCAAAAGGCGTATGGTATCCACCTGTTGTCCCGCATCCGCAAACGCCCCGGGGGTCTCATGTCCCAGCCGCCGCAAGGGGCTGCGGAGCGCCCCTTTGCCCGGCGCCTCGTGGCCCTGCTCTGCTTCACCGTCTTCTTCTCGGTCCTCAACGGCACCATGTTCAACGTGGCCGTTCCGGACATCGCCCGCCAGTTCGCCCTGAGCCCCACCGAGGTCAGCTGGGTGGTGACCGGCTACATCGTCGTCTTCGCCCTCGGCTCGGTCACTTTCGGCAAGCTCGCCGACCTCTATCCGCTGAAAAACCTCATCACGCTCGGCCTCCTCCTGTTCAATGCGGGGGCCCTGATCGGCTTTTTCGCCTCCTGGTACCCCTTGCTGCTGGTCGGGCGCCTGGTTCAGGCCAGCGGCGGTTCGGCCATCCCAGCCCTGTCGATGATCGTCGCCACCCGCTTCGTGCCTCCCGAGCGCCGGGGCCGGGTCATGGGGGCGGTGGCCTCCACCGTCGCCTTCGCCGCCGGGGTCGGGCCGATCGTCGGCGGCTACATCGGCGGCGCCCTGCACTGGCGCTACCTGTTCCTCCTCTCCACCGCCACCCTGCTGGCCGTGCCCCTGTACCGTCGCCTGCTCCCCGCCGAAAAGAAGGGGCCCGACGGCTTTGACTTGCCGGGCGCCCTGCTGCTCGGCGGTGGCGTCGTCTCCCTGCTCCTCTTCGTCTCCGAGCTGCTCTGGTGGGCGGCGCCCCTGGCCGTCCTCCTGCTCCTGCTCCTCGTGCGCCACCTGCGGCGGGCCGCCAGCCCCTTCGTCCATCCCGGCCTGTTCCGCGACCGGCGCTACCTCGCCGGCCTGGTGGCCGCCTTCCTCGCCGTCGGCACCATTTTCGGCATGATGTTTCACGTCCCTTTGCTGTTGCGCGCCCAGAACGGCCTCGGGACCGAGGCCATCGGCCTGGTCATCTTTCCCGGGGCGATGAGCGCGGCGGTCCTTGGAGCGGTGGCCGGGCGGTTGGCCGACCGCAGGGGGAGCGTGCCGGTCGTCCTGGCCGGGATGGTCATTCTCGTCGCCGGCTACCTGCTTCTCGCCGCCTGCACGGGAAGCTCTCCGGCCCTGATTGCCACAGTGCTGGTGGTGGCTTATAGCGGCTTCGCCTTCGTTCACGCCTCCCTGGCCAAGACCGTCTCCCTGGTCCTCCCCCCGGAGCGGGTCGGCATCGGCATGGGTTTTTACAACCTCACCTTCTTCATGTCCGGCTCCTTCGGCGCCGCCATCACCGCCCAGCTTCTGGAGATGCTCCGGTCCCTGCAGCCGGTTGCGCCCTGGGTGGGGCCGGCGGCCGCGGCCAGCAGCAACATCTTTCTCGTCTCGGCGGCCACCGTCCTGGCGGCGGCCCTTCTTTTCCGCGGCGCCTTTGCCGAATGGGCTCCAAAGGGAGAGAAATCCTGACAAATTCTTGATAAGTTAGACGGGGTGGTATACCCTCCCGGGGTTGCCGGGTGCGCCGGCAACCGTCTCCCGGCCACGGCATCGCCACGGGAGGCGGATTCCCCGGATGGAACGGGGGCAGGCAATGAATCGAAACGGCCGTCACTGCCCGCAGCCGCGGGCCGGAGAAGGGCATGAATTTTCCTGATCGGCTCGGGGCCGCCCTGCGGTCCCTGGACGTCCGCGCCCTGGGGCGCCCCCTCGCTCTCAGCGCCCTGGTGGGGCTGGTGGCCGGGCTGGGGGCTCTGGCCTTCTATTTCGCCGTGAATGCCGCCGAAGACCTCTTTCTTCACGGGCTGGCAGGGTACCACGGGCCCGGCGAGGGGGCAGAAGCGGTGGCTCACCTCGGCGAGGGGATGATTGACACCCTGCACGCCGAATACCGCTGGTTCCTCTTCCTGATCCCGGTCATCGGGGGTCTGGTCTCGGGCTGGCTGGTCTTCACCTTCGCCCCCGAGGCCGAGGGGCACGGCACCGACGCGGCCATCGACGCCTTCCACAACAAGGGGGGGCTGATCCGCTCCCGGGTGCCGATCATCAAGGCGGTCGCCTCGATGGCCACCATCGGCACCGGCGGGTCGGCCGGCCGCGAGGGCCCCATCGCCCAGATCGGCGCCGGCTTCGGCTCCTTCCTCGCCACCAAGCTGAAACTTTCCTCCGCCGACCGGCGGGTGCTTCTGCTCGCCGGGATGGCCGGGGGCATCGGCGCGACCTTCCGCGCCCCTCTCGGCGGGGCCCTTTTCGCGGTCGAGGTCCTCTACCAGGACCCCGAGTTTGAGCACGAGGGGTTGATCCCCGCCATCATCTCCTCCATCGTCGCCTACTCCCTGTTCGGCGCCGTCACCGGCTGGAAGCCCCTGCTGGCCACCCCCCTGTTCCGCTTCGAGAACCCCCCGGAGCTCGTCTTCTTCCTCCTGCTCGGGGTGCTCTGCGCCGGTTTGGGCAAGGTCTACGTCCACACCTTCTACGGCATCCGCGACCGCTTCCATCAGTGGGACTTCCCCCAGGTGCTCAAGCCCGCCGTCGGCGGGCTGATGCTCGGCCTGCTCGCCATGGTCGTGCCCCAGGTGCTCGGCTCGGGCTACGGCATGGTCCAGGCCGCCCTGTACGGCAAGGTGGCCCTGTGGGTGATGCTCCTCGTGGCCCTGGCCAAGATCCTGGCCACCAGCCTGACCATCTCCTCGGGGGGCTCCGGCGGGGTCTTCGCTCCCAGCCTGGTCATCGGCGCGATGCTCGGCGGGGCCTTCGGGGCCACCGCCGAGGCCTTCTTCCCGGCCCTTGTCCAGGACCCCCGGGCCTACGTGCTGATCGGCATGGCCGGCTTCTTCGCCGGTGTCTCCAACACCCCCGTGGCGACCCTGATCATGGTCAGCGAGCTGACCGGCAACTACGGCCTGCTCGCACCCCTGATGCTGGTCTGCGTGGTGGCGATGCTGGTCTTCCGCAAGAACACCATCTACCAGAAGCAGGTGCCCGGCCGCATCGATTCCCCCGCCCACCTCGGCGACCTGGTCATTGACGTGCTCGAGGGAATCCACGTGGCCGATCTCGCGGAGCACGGGCGAAGGCCCCACCCCATCCCCGAGGACATGCCCCTGACCCGCATCCTCGAGGTGATCGCCGACGCCGAAGGGGCCTACTACCCCGTGGTCGACGGCGACGGCAACCTGAAGGGGATATTCTCGGTCAACGACATCCGCCGCATCCTCGCCGAGGACTTGCCGCCGGGTCTGGTCCTCGCCCGCGACATCGCCAACGCCAAGGTCATCACCACCCGTCCCGACGAGACCCTCACCGAGGTGATGCGCAAGCTCACCAGCCGGGGGCTCGAGGAGATCCCGGTCCTCGACCTTACCGATCCGCGCAAGGTCCACTTCATGCTTTCGCGGCGGGCGGTGCTGGCCAAGTACGCCAGTGAGTTGGAGAAAAAGAAGGGGGCCTACGCGGAGGTCTGAGAAGGCAGGGCGTTCAGCCGGAAACGGCCCGGATGATCTCAACGTCCGGCAGGCCCTGGTAGACTTCGAGGTAGGTATTGCACCGGGTCAGCGCCGTTACCACGGCCGGCAGCGGTTCGGGCCAGATCTCCGGAAGGTCCGCTTCCATCTTGTCTGCAGTCGAAAAGGCCAGTTGCTCCACCGGAGGTGTGAACCGGGCATCCACCCCGGGCTTGTTTCCCCTGGCGTCGACCCTGTACCAGCCGTGCCCCGGCAGATGGACGGCATTCATGCCATGCAGGCAGTAGGGGGCGCTATCGCCCTTCAGGCTCAGCCGCTGGTAGCAGAAGCCTGCCGGGATGCCGCGGGCGCGCAGCAGGGCCGCTAGAAGGTGGCTCTTTGCATCACAGTAGCCGGTGCCGTGGCGCAGGACCTCCGAGGCCCTGCAGGTGACGGGGTTCAGCCGGTAGTCCCAGCTGTGGCGGATCTCGTCGCGCACCCATTCGAAGCAGCGTCCTGCGACCTCCTCCGGTTCAGTTTCTCCCCCCGCCAGCTCCGCCGCCAGGCGCAGGATGGCCGGGTCCCGCCAGTCGATGATCTCCGTCTCTTTCAGGTAACGCTCCATTCTGCCCCCCCCGTCCCGGTTCATCTCCCCGCCGCGAAGCCGCGCACCAGCAGGCGGATCATGGCGATTCCCCGCTCCAGCCCCTCATCCGTATCGCCGTCACCGGCGACCTCCAGGTAGTTGGGCCAGAAGAGGGTCAGCATCCAGCTCATCTCCGCCAGCAGCTGTTGTTCCCCTTCCTCCAGAGGCCTCAGCGCCCCACCGGCGACGGCTCCGTCGATCAGAGCTCTGATCAGGCCGAGGGTCTCCCGGTGGACGGCCTGAAAGCCCTCCTTCAACTCTCGATCGCGCATCAGCAGGGTCGGCAGTTCCCGCTTGAAGAAGCGGAAGCGCCGGTTGAACAGCTGGATGAAGCGGAAGGTCTCTTCGAAGGCCTCCAGCCCCATGGACGGGGCGCCGGCGGCGATGGGGCCGAAGCCCTCGCGGCTTTCGGCCTCCATCAGGGCGAAGATGCCTCGGACGATGTCCTCCCGGTTGCGGAAGTGGTAGTAGAGGTTGCCGGGGCTGATGCCGATGGCGGCGGCGATGTGGTTGGTCGTCACCGCCCCCGTCCCCTTTTCGTTGAAAAGGGCAAGGGCCCCTTCCAGGATCCTGTCGCGCGTCTTGGTCTGGCCTTTTGCGATCATGGGCGGCATTGTAGCCCGTTTCTCAGTCGTGGTCCAGATGCCCCTTGCGCATGGCCGCCATCGCCTCGCCGAGCAGCCGGAAGACACCCGGCAGGCGCCGCAACCCGTAGCGGGAGAAGGTCTTCAGGGCCCGGTGGGGCGGGACAGCCCTCTGCCAGAGGCGGGCGAATTCGGCGTAGAACTCGGCCAGGGGGAGGCGGGTCGGCAGCACCGTGTGGATGAAGTCGAACAGCTCGGGTCGGTAGGGGAGTAGCTCCCCCTGCCGCTCCTCGTACAGGGCGGTGCCGGGCAGGGGGGTCAGGACCGAAAAGGAGGCGTGGTGCAGCTTCAGGCGGCGCACGTAGGCGGTCAGACAGCGGAAGTCTTCCCGGGAGAAATCGGGGTCGACCACGAAGGAGGCGTAGAGGAGGATGCCGATTTTTCTCAGGATGCGCACCGCCTCTTCCTGCTGGGCCACGGTGACCCCCTTGTTCATCCGCTCCAGGTTGGCGTCGGAGAAGCTCTCCATGCCGACGAAGACCTGCTGCAGGCCGACATCGCGCCACTTGGCGAAAAGCTGGGGGTGGCGCACGATGGTATCGACCCGGGCGTAGAGGAAGTACTTCTTGCGGATGCCGCTCGCGGCAATGAGCTCGGCCAGCCGGTCCATGCGTCCCACGTCGCACATCGACTCGTCGTCGCAGAAGAAGACGTTCTCCTCTTCGATGCTCCGCAGTTCCTCCACCACCTTCTCCGGCTGCCGTCTCAGGTACTTGGCGCCGGTGAGCGACCATAGCGCGCAGAAGTTGCAGCGGGCGGTGCAACCCAGCGAGGTGCGGACCGAGGCCAGGGGGCGCAGCCACTCGCTGAAGTAGTGGTCGCGGTAGCGGGCCGAGAGGGTGCGGTCGGGCAGGGGGAGCTCGTCCAGGCCGGGATGGGGGCGCGCCGGGGTGAAACGCATCTCCTCCCCGGGGATGGCCAGACCGTCGATGGTCTCGAAGCCCCCTTCCCCTGCCAGCTCCCGGGCGATCTGCCGCAGGGCCGTCACCCCCTCGCCGACCACGACCAGGTCGATGGCGGGGACGTTGAAGTCGGCCGGCCGGACCGTGGCGTGGTGGCCGCCGACGACCACGGTGGGGGCGGGGTCAAGGGCCTTGAGTTGCCCGGCCAGTGCCTTGACGATGTTCGCCTGGCTGGTGTATCCGGTCAGGGCGACGACCTGCGGTCGGTAGCCCCGGGCCGCGGCGAGCACGTCCGGGTCGATGCGGGCGTCGTGCAGCATGACCTCGTGTCCGTCGAGCTTCAGCCCCGCCCCGAGGTATTCCAGGGCGAGGGGCTCGTGCATGTAGACCCGGTCGATGAAGCCGATGCTGCTCGGTGGGTGGATGAGCAGAATGCGCATGGTGTTCTCCCTTGAAAGCGATCGGATGGGATATGCTCAAGAGAGAGTGTAGAGTAATTGCTCTACGCTCGTCAAGTGAAATGAGGAGGCAGTCACCTTCCTTTTACATGAGCGGTCAAAATGACGCGGGGAAGGGTCTGTATCCTGAGCGACATCGGTGGCTTCTGGGGCGGGCCATGGAGATTCCGTTTAATGGTGACCATCTTTCCTGATACCGATGGTATGAATACAGGCAATTTTGGGCTATACCTTTTAAGGGGAAAGTTTTATCTTTTGAGAGCGGCCCCATTGAACCGGGACAAAGGCCTAATCTCTCAGGCGATGAAATTGAATACCGGCCCCGACATATCCCCTTCCCCCCAGGCGTCCTTCGCCGTGGTGTTGGAGGCGAGCGAGGAATGGCTGATCGACCGGATCCTGGCCATCGCGCGGCAGCGCAACTACATCCGCTACACCTCCACCTTGCGCGAGGCCTGGCGGCTGTCGATCGCATCCCTCTCCGAGCAGCTTCTGGGCGCCCTGGCGATCTGCCCGGAGATTCCCGAGCTGAGCCCCGACACCGATTTCGCCGCCTCCCCGGGGGCGGCCTTTGCCGTGGAGGAGGCCCGCCGGCACAGGGCGCGCGGCATCGACCTGTCCCTCTTCCTCGGCCTGATGAAGTACTACCGGCAGAGCTACGTCGACCTTGTCGACGAGCGGAGCGAGGTGCTGGAGGATGCTCAGTGGTGCCGGCGTTTCGTGGACCGCTTCTTCGACCGCATCGAGATCTGTTTCTGCGCCGCCTGGGCCGAGGGCGGCGAGGACGAGCGGATCGACGAGATGCGAGGGGCCAACCGGCACCTGGCCAACGAGAAGAACAAGTACCTGACCATCTTCGAGAGCCTCGCCCCGCCGGTTATCCTGCTCGACACCGAGGGGCGGGTGGACAACCTCAACTTCGCCGCCGCCCGCCTGTTCAGGAAGTCGGCTATCCCCGGCAGCGCCTACTACGGCGGCGAGAATGAACAGGGGGTGTTCGCCTGGCTGGAGGAGGAGCTGGAAGCCTTCCTGCCCGGGGAGGGCACCGACCTGGTCCTGGAGAAGTCCCTGGAGGACGGCGACCACGAACTGGTCTTCGAGGTGAGGCTCCAGCGGATGCTCGATGTCAGCGGCAAGTTCACCGGCATCGCCGTCACCCTGAACGACATCACCGCCCGCAAGGCCTCGGAGAGGGCGGTGCGGGAGCGGGACTCCCAGTACCATGCCCTGTTCGAGAACAACCACTCGGTGATGCTTCTGATCGATCCCGCCAGCGGAGCGATCGTCGATGCCAATCCGGCCGCCTGCACCTTCTACGGCTACGACCACGCGGCCTTGACCGCGATGAACATCGACCAGGTCAACACCCTCGACAGGGAGGAGCTCCGCATCGAGCTGGAGCGGGCCAGGGGGGAGGAAAAGAGGGTTTTTCACTTCCGCCACCGGCGCTGCGACGGCGAGGTGCGGGACGTGGAGGTGTTCAGCGGGCCGATCAGAGTGCGGGGCAGGGGGCTGCTCTATTCCATCGTCCACGATGTCACCGAGCGGCGCCGCCTGCAGGACGAGATTTGGCACCAGGCCAACTACGACGCCCTCACCGGGCTGCCCAACCGCTCGCTCTTTTTCGACCGCCTGGGGCAGGCCATCGCCCAGGCCCGGCGCAACGGCTCGAAGGGCGCCCTGCTCTTTATCGACCTCGACCACTTCAAGGCGGTCAACGACACCCACGGCCACGCCGGGGGAGATCAGCTCCTCCGGGAGGCGGCCCGCCGCCTCGCCGCCTGCGTCCGCCAGAGCGACACCGTGGCGCGCATGGGGGGGGACGAGTTCACGGTGCTCCTCGCCGAGGCCGCCGAAGAGGAGGCGGTCGAGGAGGCCTGCCGCAGAATCCTTCAGCAGCTTTCGCGCCCCTTCGAGGTGAGCGGCCAGGAGGCCCGCGTTTCGGGGGCGGTCGGCATCGCCCTGTTCCCCCTCCACGGTGAGGATCCCGCGGTGCTGCTGCAAAGGGCCGACATGGCCATGTACACCGCCAAGGAAAAGGGGCGCAACGGGGTCTGGCTCAGCGGTATCCCAACGTAATTACGTGGGGCTGACAAAGGGTGAAGCTGAAGGCAGGTCGGAGGCGAGCCTGCCTTTTTTCGGTCTTTGGGAAAATGCCGGGCGCCGGGATCTTTCCTCCTGGGGCGTCTTCAATGCCGGGGGGGCGCATGAAATATAAATGTGGGGCTCTTGGCCGTCTTACGGCTTTTGGGTTCCTCTTTCCCTTTTGGGCCCCGTTCCCTCCGCTGCATCGCAATTTTAAGATATAAGAGTAACCCCATTTGTGGCCTCCAATAAAATAGTGTATAGTCGTGCTCGCTTTTGTTTGTTTCATTCCGGGAGGGAATCGATGAAGTCGAACGGCAATGCGGCACTTTGGTTGTTTCTTTTTTCCCTTGTTTTTCTATGTTCCCATGAAGGTCATGCCCGATCGTGCCTCTCGGGAAACTGTCATGCGACCCTCTCGGGGGCCCGGTTTCCCCACGGGCCGGTGGCGGCGGAGGCGGTTGTGGGGGGCAACTGCAGGGTGTGCCATGAGCAGGCCGGGCCGGGATGCACCAAGAGCACGGGGGGAGAGTTCCGGCTGAAGTCGGCCAGGCTCTGCCAGTCCTGCCACGGCCAGGAGTACGCCACCAAGCACACGGCCGTCGCCTCCGATTGCCTGTCCTGCCACGATCCCCACTGCTCCGATTCCAGCCCCTTTCGCCTGCGGGCGGCGGTCGGACTGAAGGGGGTGGATGCCCCTTCCTCGACCGCGGTCGAAAGGTCTCTCTGATCGCCCCCCCTCGAATTTTCCGAGTCTGAACAAACAAAAAGGCGGGACCGATCGGTCCCGCCTTTTTGTGTCAAGAATGGTGTTGGGCTGTCCTACACCACCAGCTCCATGGCCCATATTCCGCAGGGGCAGATGCCGGAGCAGATGCCGCAGCCGATGCAGAGGTGGTCGTCGGAGACGTATTCGTACTCTCCCCCATCCTTCTCCACCCGCCGGATCGCCCCCTCGGGGCAGGCCTCCAGGCACATGGAGCAGTCGCGGCAGGTGCCGCAGGAGAGGCAGCGGTTGGTCTCCGTTTTGGCGTCGACGACGCAGAAGCGGCCGCGGTTCTGGGGCTTGAAGAGCTCCTTGCTGAGGCAGCTCTGGGGGATGGTTTCGAGTTTTTTCCGGGGCACCAGTTCGGCCCCGGAGAGGAAGGTGTCGATATGCTCGGCGACCTCCCGGCCGTTGCCGATGGCGTGGGTTAGAAGGCCGGGCTGGATGGTGTCGCCGATGGCGAAGACGCCGGGGGCTCCGGTCACCTGGCGGCAGGCGTCGACGTCCATCATCCCCTTGTCGGAAAGCCACTCGCGGGGGACGTAGGAGAGGTCGGGGCGCTCGCCGATGGCGATGATGACGGTGTCGGCCGCGATCAGCTCGCCGTCCTTGGTGACCAGTCCCTTGTCGGTGATCTTCTCGGTGAAGACGGGCCAGCGGATTTCGCCGCCGAGGGCCTTGACATGGTCGATCTCGTGCTTGTAGGCGGCGGGACGCTGGATGTCGACCGCCGTGACCTGCTTGGCGCCCATTGCGTAGGCGCCGAGGCAGACGTCCATGCCGGCGTTGCCGGCGCCGAGGACGACGACCTTCTCGCCGACGGAGGGGCGCTTGCCGGAGTTGATCTCCTTGAGGAAATAGAGCCCTTTGACCATCCGCTCGTGTCCCGGGAAGGGGATGACCACCGGGTTGTGGGCGCCGCTGGCGATGACCACGGCGTCGCTTTGCTCGCGGATGGTTTCGAACAGGGGCGCGTCGACCGGGGTTTCGGTCTTGATGTCGACGCCCATCTTGCGGATGCGGGCGATCTCGGTCTTGAGGAGCTCCCGGGGCAGGCGTTCGTCGGGGATGACCTGCATCAGCTTGCCGCCGACCTCCTTGTCGGCCTCGTAGACGGTTACCTGGTGGCCGAGCAGGCGCAACTGCCAGGCCGCCGACAGGCCGCCGGGGCCGCCGCCGACCACGGCCACCTTCTTGCCTGTGGCTTTTTTCGCCTTGGGCGAGGCGGCATCGAGGGAGAGCTTGCCGAGTTCCTTCATGGCCACGGGGTGGTCGAGGTATTGGCGGGTGCAGGCGTCCATGCACAGGTTGGGACAGACCTCGCCGCAGACCGAGCCGGGGAAGGGGGAATACTGCAGCACCAGTTCGAGGGCCTCCTGCGTCTTGCCCTGGCGCAGCAGGTTGATCCGGTCCTGGGTCTGGATGGCGCTCGGGCAGGAAACCTGGCAGGGGGCGCCGTAACGCTTGTCCTGCCAGTGCGGCACCTTGAGCCGGTCGTCGCCGGCGTTGACCAGGCCGGCGATCTGGTCGTAGTCGTCCTGGACGACGTCGCCGAAGATGCTCCCCTCGACCCACTTGTCGAGACGGTACTCGCGCATGGTGATGCGGCTGTGGACCCTGCGCTCCTCGTAGGTCTTGGCGACGACCTTCTTCCACTGGGAAAAGTCGGTCAGCGTCTCCAGCAGCTGCGTGCGGTCGACCTTGTCGAGGAAGACGGGCATGCCGGCCCGGAGAAATTGACGGTCGGCGTCGTCGAGGTCGAGCAGCCAGACGTCCTCGGACAGCCCCTTGACCGGGCCGCGCACGTAGATGGTGCCGCCGACCATGCCCATGCAGCTACGGTCGCCGAGGATCGAGTAGAGGTCCTCGCAGCCGTAGCCGCAGACCACGGCGATGCCGCCGCCGGCGAACTCGAAAGAGAAGGACCCGGTGTTCTTCATCACCCAGAACTCGGGGGGCTCGTAGGCGGGGTCGTGCTTCATCAGCGACCCGGAGCGGGTGCCGACCCGGCCGGCGACGTAAATCTTGCCGGCGGCGGCGCAATGGGCGGTGGTGTCTCCGCCGTCGCCCTTGATGGTCAGTGTGGCGCCGGCGTTGAGCCAGCCCGCGTCGGCCGGGGCCGGGCCCTCGACGACGATCTCGGTGCCGTCGAGGCCGAAGGAGCCGACCCTCTGGCCGGGGTTCCTGACCGTGAAGCGCAGGGGGGTGCCGTCCTCGGTCCACAGGGGACCGCCGATGTTGTGGTGGCCGGAGGAGAGGACCTCGAACTCGGTCTGTCCCTCTTCCAGGGCGGCGTAGATCTGCTGCAGCAGTTTCTGGGTGGATATACGCTTATTATCTTCGAAACCGATAATCTGGGCTGGCATTTCTTCTCTCCTGTCTGGAGTATGGGGCGAGGGGGGGAGGGATAAAGGCTTTGCGCCTCACGCCTGACGCCTCACACCTAACAGACGTATTGAATCTGCAGTCGCTCGGCCACGGCCTGGTCGGTGGAGACGAGGGCGTCGGAGCGGCCCACCGGCAGGGAGGAGTTGCCGATGGGGGCCATGAGCTTTTTCAGTTCCGTATCCATGGCGAGGAAGTAGTTGACGATGTTCTGCGCCACTTTCTCGGGGTCGAGGCGGTGCACCAGGGCCGGTTCCTGAGTGGTGATGCCGACCGGGCAGAGGACGGTATTGCAGGCGTTGCAGCGCCCCTGGTAGTTGCCGACGCATCCGGCCATCTGCAACACCAGCTTGCCGGTGAAGACGCCGTTGGCGCCGAGGCACATCATCTTGAAGGCGTCCGCGGCCAGGTCGCCGGTCTTGCCGAGGCCNTGGCGCCCCTGGGTGACGGCGGCCAGGTAGCAGTCGCGCAGTTTGCTGACAATGGGGTGACCGGTGTGGTCGAGGCTGACCTCGTGGGCCGCGCCGGTGCCGCCGTCGATGCCGTCGAGGAAGAAGCCGCCGACGATGTTGTAGGGGTCGCGCACCAGGTTGTTGAAGACCGAGACGCTGGTCGCGCTGGCCGCCACCTTGATCGCCACCGGGACGCGGAACTTGAAAGCCGCGTTGAAGGAGAGGAACATCTTCTGCACGCTCTCCTCGATGGAGTAGAGCCCCTGGTGGTTGGGGGGCGACAGGAGGTCGGCCTTGGGAACGCCGCGGATCGCCTGGATGTGCTCGGCGACCTTGCCGGCCATGAGCAGGCCGCCGTCTCCGGGCTTGGCGCCCTGGCCGATCTTGATCAGGATGCCGGCGGGGTCTTCGACCATGTGGGGCATCGTCTTGACAATGCGGTTCCAGCCGAAGTGCCCGGAGGCGATCTGCAGGATCATGTACTTGAGGTGCTTGCTCTTGAGCAGGCGAACCGTGACGCCCCCCTCGCCGGAGCACATGCGCACCGGGATGCCGCACTCCTCGTTGAGGTAGGCGGTGGCCATGGCGATCGCCTCCCACATGCGCCAGGAGAGGGCGCCGATCGACATGTCGCCGAGAATGACCGGGTAGATCCAGCGCACCGGCGGGGTCTGACCCTCGGCCTGGAGCAGGCCCTCGGGGCCGACGCCGAGAGGCAGCTTCTTGGGCGGCAGGATGCGCCCGAAGGGCGCCAGCAGGTCGAAGGTGTGGCGCTGGGCGTCGAGGCTCGGGTCGGTCATCTGGGAGATGCGTCCGACCCGCAGCTTGTCCAGGGTGCGCGTGCTTCCCTCGAGGTTCTTGCGGCCGCCGCGCTTGATCGAGTCGCCGCCGAGGCAGCGGGTCACGATCGGATGCCGGGTGTCGGGGTTGCGCAGCGGGCCGATGGCGTCGTTGGGGCAGACCTTTTCGCAGATACCGCAGCCGCGGCAGTAGTTTTTGATCGAATGGGTCTGGCGGATCACCGGGACCGCGGAGAAGCGGGTCTTCGGCTCGGGGAGTTCCCCCTCCGAGAAGACCATGCGCCGGCGTTCGACCTTGGGCTCGATGGCCCGAAAGGAACAGGCCGCCACGCAGGAGCCGCACAGGGTGCAGCGGCTGGCGTCGTAGCGGATCTTCCAGGGCAGGTCGTTCGGAGTCACATCCTGGACTCTCATTGTTTCCATCGCTGAACCTCCAGGTTGCTATCGATAGCCACGATCTCGCGCTCGTGGGGATAGATGTCGGTCTCCCAGTCGCGGTCCGGGAGGACTTCGTTGATGCAGCACACCTCCGAGGAGATGACCACGGTGTCGTCGGAGCGTCCGACCACCACCGGGCGCAGCTTCTTGGCGTCGCAGCAGGTGAACATGGTGTTGTCGGGCAGCACCCCGATAATGGTGTTGGGCCCGTTGATTTCCAGGTGCGCCAGGGACTGGCGGATGGACAGCAACTGGTCCTTGTCGTCGCGCCGCTCGATCTGCTCGAAAGGCAGCGGCGTCACCACGTGCTTGTAGTACTTCAGCGGCCAGCCGAGTTCGCGGTGCACGTAGTGCAGGGTGTAGAGGAAGCACTGGGAGTCGGACTCGAAACCGATGTAGCCGCGGTGCAGCTTGCGCTGGAGTTCCACGTTCTTGAGGTAGAAGGTGTTCTCGCCGTTGGCCAGAGCCGTGTATCCCTGAAGGAAGAAGGGGTGGGCGGCGTAGCGGACGATGTCGTAGTTGGTGTTCTGCCGGCACTGGGCGGTGATCACCTTTGCGGTGAACTTCTCGTCAGGCTCCCAGAGGTTGAAGTAGGTGCCGATGTCGCGCGGGTCGCCGATCTCCTTGAGGGTGACCACGTCGGGCCAGAAGGAGTAGGCGAAGCCCATCTCGTCCTTCTCCAGGGCGGCGCGAAGTTTCAGGCGCATGTCGAGGAGCAGCTCTTCCTTCTCCTTTTGCTCTGCCTTCTTGTAGTGCTTGGGGTAGTCGTAGGTCTGAAAGACGTAGTTGGGCATGGCATTGATGTCCAGCCCCGGTTGATCGTTGGTTTCGGGAACCCACTGCATGACCCGCTGGAAGCCGGCGGCGTGCATCATGTCTTCGGCGATCTTCACCCCCTCGTCGGTGCAGGCCAGCGACAGGGTGGGCAGATGCTTGTACCCCTCGAAAATCCCTCCGAGATCGTGCATGACCATGGCAAAACCAGAGTTGTCATGGCCCTTTTGCTGCGACTGCATGAGCAGAAGGGCTTGGCTCGGATGGACGTAGTTCAGACTTTTTATGGCTCCAATGCGACACATGTTCGGTCACCTCCAGGTTTGATTGTCCTGGCGCCCTTCCCGTGGGGTTGCACCAGGACTTTAACTCATATGCAATCTTGGTGCCCCTGTGGGGATGTGCGGGAGGAGTTTTGTGTTTTTTTTGTAAACACCTGTTGTGTGGTGCTTTGTGGGGCGTTTGGGCCGCGCCGCAGCGGGGTGATCGTTCCGTGGAGATGTCGCAGGGGATGGTTGGATGACTGTTTGATACACAGTTGTGTATTCAGGGTACACGAAAAGCGCCCCCGCTCGGGGGGCGCTTTCGGTTTTTCAGGTGCGGGCCAAGATCAGAAGTTGTAGCCCGTTTCGGAGTGGGCCGTCTGGTCGAGTCCGATGATCTCGTCTTCCTGCTCCACACGCAGGCCCATGGTGGCCTTGAGGATCGTCAGCAGGACGTAGGTGACGACGACCGCATAGGCGCCGGCGGCCAGCACGCCGACAAACTGAATCCAGACCTGCATGGGATTGCCGGCGATCAGGCCGGTCGCCCCGACGGAGGCGAAGACCCCGGTGGCGATGGCGCCGAAGGCGCCGCCGACGCCGTGAACGCCGAAGGCGTCGAGGGAGTCGTCGTAGCCTAGCTTGTGCTTCAGCATTACCCCGCTGTAGCAGACCAGGCCGGCGAGCAGACCCATGATGAGGGCCGCACCGGGGGTAACGAACCCGGCGGCGGGAGTGATGACCACGAGCCCGGCGACGATGCCCGAGGCGACGCCCAGGGCGCTCGGCTTGCCGACCCTGATCCACTCGATCAGCATCCACGACAGGGCGCCGGCCGCCGCTGCGGTCTGGGTGGTTGTGAAGGCGAGGGCGGCGTTGCCGTCGGAGGCGAGGGCGCTTCCGGCGTTGAAGCCAAACCAGCCGAACCAGAGCAGGCCCGCGCCGAGCAGGGTCATGGGGAGGTTGTGGGGGAACATGCGCTCGACCGGGTAGCCCCTGCGTTTGCCGAGCATCAGGGCGGCGACCAGGGCCGTGATGCCGGAGGAGAGGTGGACCACCGTGCCGCCGGCGAAGTCGAGGTCGCCGTGAGAGGCGAGCCAGCCCCCGTCACCCCATACCCAGTGGGCCAGGGGGTCGTAGACGAGGGTCGACCAGAGCAGGATGAAGACGCAGTAGGTGGAGAATTTCATCCGTTCGGCCACGGCACCGGAGATGAGGGCCGCGGTGATAATGGCGAACATCCCCTGGAACATGACGAAGACATAAGTCGGGATGGTTCCGGAGAGGCTCTCGGGGGTGATTCCCGCGAGCATGACGTTGGCCAGGCCGCCGATGAACTTCCCCTCCCCGCCGAAGGCGAGAGAGTAGCCGATCACCACCCACTGCACGCCGATAATGGCCATGGCGGCGAAGGTGTGCATGCTGGTGGAGAGGACGTTCTTGGAGCGAACCATCCCGGCGTAGAAAAGTGCCAGGCCCGGGAGCATCAGCAGCACCAGGGCCGAAGAGACGATCACCCAGGCGGTATCGCCACTGTCGAGTCCCTCGCCGGCAAGGGCGGGGGAGGCGAAGAGCAGAAGCAGGAGCAGGGGAAGGCAGGGGAAGATGGAACGAGGTCTGGGCATCTTTGCACCTCCGGAAAGAAAGCGTCATTGCTTTGAGTCGGGTCAAGTTTAGTGGCTCTGGATGGAATAGCAAGGCCTGTGCCGTTCGATACGGTCCAGTTTTTTCGGGGGCTTGGAGTTTTCGGGGAGGGGGGCGCGGGAAGGGCCTGCCTAAAGAATGGACAGGTTCTGCTGGCAGAAGAGGCGGTCCTGAATCTGAATCCGTGAGCGCCTGGCGGACCATAGCGCAAGCGATAGGGTTCCCCAAGGGTTCAGGAAGTTCTTGGCGAACCTGTGGGAGCCTCAAGTGTTTTATTTCACCGGTTCAGGCCGGCCGAGGACACCCTTTTCTTCTCCGGAGTCCAACGGGTCATGGTTGAAAAAAAGAAAGCCCCCGCCGGAGGGCGGGGGCTTGAGGTCGGGAAATTGGGGGGCGGTCAGAGGGTTTCGACCCAGCCGTGGGGATCGGGAACGCGGCCGTACTGGATGTCGGTCAGGGTGTCGTAGAGTTTCTTGGTGAACTCGCCGGTGGTCTTGCCGTCCCCCAGGACGACTGTTTTGTCCCGGTAGGTGAACTGGCCGATGGGGGAGACGACGACGGCGGTCCCGGTGCCGAAGGCTTCGGTCAGTCGGCCGCTCTCGGCGCCGGCGAAGATCTCGTCGATGGAGAGGGCCCGCTCCTCAACCTCCCGGCCCATCTCCCGGGCGAGGGCGAGGACGGAACGGCGGGTGATGCCGTCGAGGATGGTGCCGTGCAGGGGGGAGGTGACCAGTTTGCCGTCGTAGAGGAAGCAGATGTTCATGCTGCCGACCTCCTCGATGTATTTCTTCTCCTTCGCGTCGAGCCACAGGACCTGGTCGTACCCCTTGGCCGCCGCTTCCCTTGCGGCGTAGAGGCTGGCGGCGTAGTTGCCACCGGTCTTGACCTCGCCGGTGCCGCCGTGGGCGGCGCGCACATGGTGGTCGGATATCCAGATCTTGACCGGGGCCAGCCCCCCCTTGTAGTAGGCTCCAACGGGGGAGAGGATGACGTAGCAGTAGTACTGGTCGGCGGGTCGCACCCCGAGCATCGGCTCGGTGGCGATCATGGTCGGCCGGATGTAGAGGCTGGTTCCCTCGCTGCGGGGCACCCACTCCTCCTCGATCTTGACCAGCTTCTTGATGGCCTCCAGGAAAAAGGCCTCGTCCACTTCGGGCATGCACATGCGCCGGGCGCCGCGGTTGAAGCGGGCGACGTTGTCCGCGGGACGGAACAGCGCGACGGTGCCGTCTTCCCTGCGGAAGGCCTTGAGCCCCTCGAAAATCTCCTGGGCGTAGTGCAGGACCATGGCCGCCGGGTCGAGGATGAAGGGGGCATAGGGCTTAATCCGGGCCGAATGCCAGCCGCGACCGGTCTGGTATTCCATGAGGAACATCCGGTCGGTGAACTCCTTGCCGAAGACGAGACTCGACTCGTCTTTGGGGAGAGGTTTTTTCTCGGTCAGGGGAAGGATTTCCATATCCATGGTCAAACACCGCCTCCGGTTGAATTGTTGCTGTCCGATGGGTGTTTGTAGCACAGAAAAGGCTGGCCAGGCAAGGGGCTTGGAGGGTCGGACGGTGCCAAAAGAGATCGGCCCCGCTGCTTGGGCAGGGGGCCGGACGATCTCCTCGGAGGGGGAGCTTACTCGGAATCGTTTGGGGTGTTGCGGCAGAAGGGGATTCGGCCGAAGAGGAGGTTCTCCCGGTTGGCTTTCTCTTCCTCCCGGTGGAACCTATTCACGAGGCGGTCGTACTCGGCCCGGTCCGCGATGTCGCCTAGGCGGTACCCTATCTTGCGGACTTTCCAGAGGTCTTCCATGGCTGTTCTCCTTTGGGGACGTCAGCGTCTTCGGCTCAGGAACGAAAATAGGATAACAGCCTCCACTGGGAAGTCAAGGTAAAAAATACCATTAATAGTATAACGGCGTTATGAAAGGGGGCCTGTCGTGGCTCCCGGGTCGGTGGTGAGCGGGGGGGGAGGCGTTGCCGCGGAAGGAAGGGCGTGATAAAAGGGGTGGAAATATCGCCTGGCGGCGGGAAAATCTATCCCTCGGAGCTGAAAATGACCTTTGAAGTGCTGCAGCAGGCCCTGAAGACCTTCGGGCTCTCCGACCGGGTCTCATTGCGTCAGATCAAAACCAGGCACCGTGAGCTGGTCAAGCGCTTTCACCCCGACGGCGGCGACCCGGATGACCCTGAGCAGATCCGGCGCATCAACGCCGCCTACCAAGTTCTTTCGGAGTACTGCTCCGGCTACAAATTCTCCTTCTCCCGGGAGGAGTTTTTCGAACAGATACCTGAGGAGCGACTGCGCGAGCAGTTCTCCAGCGATCCGTGGGGAACCCGCTAGGCGGGTGGGGGCTTGCCGTGTGCGGAGGGTCTTTCCTTTTACATCTGGTCCATAGGGATGTCGGCCCCGTTCTCTTTTCCAGGGGCTGAAGCCAGACCTGCGATGCCGAGCCCTGATCGGCCCCGGCAGCCCCCATCCCCTGGCTGGCCGCCCGGAGCTCTTAGGAAATCAGCTCGAAGCAGGCATTCTCATCGTTGAAGTTGTAGATCTCGCCGGTTTCGATGATGTAATACCAGCCGAAAATATTCAGTTTGCCATCCTTGAATCTTTCCTGAACATAGGGGTAGGTCAGCAGATTCTTCATTTGCACCAGAATGTTGATCTGCTCGGTGAGCCACTCGCGCTCCTCGGGTGAATCGCTGGTGATCAGGTTGTCGACGCGCCCCTTGACCTCATCGGAGGCCTCCAGCCATTTGCGCACGTGCGGTATATGTTCCAGGGAGTCGGCCGGGGCATTTAGCGCGGCGCAGCCTCCGCAGTTGGAATGGCCACAGACCACAATGGTATCGACATTGAGGACCTGAACGGCATATTCGACCGCCGACGTTGTGGCGACGTACTCTTCGGTTATTCGGTAAGGGGGGACGATGTTGGCGATATTCCTGACCGTGAAGAGCTCTCCGGGATGGGTCTTGGTGATCAGGTTCGGAACCACCCGGGAGTCGGAACAGCCTATGAAGAGAGTATGCGGCTGCTGAGTCCTGCCAAGTTTTTTAAACAAATCGCGGTGAGCCTCGAAATCTTCCAGCTGGAACTTTGTGATTCCCCTGAAGAGCTTCTCCATCGCTTCCTCCCTTTTGCCTCGTAAAAACATGGACCGTTCGAAAGTGGTTGGTCCGAGACCGCATTGTTACCCCAATTCGTGGTGGTTTTTCAAACAAAAACGGAGGGGGGCGGGTTCTGTGGAGCTCGGGGCGGAATGGGCAGGTGGCAATGGTCTGCGGCGAGGAAGTGGGGGACCCTTCGGGCCCTGGCTTCGGAAGATGCCCGGGTTTGTCGCGGCACAGGGGGTCAGTCCGAGGTGGGCGAACCCTGGCGGCCTTCTCGGTGAGCAGGGGGAGAGTCGCAGGGCAGCTCCATCCAGAATGTGCTGCCACCGCCGGGCGTTTCGTCCACCCAGACCCGGCCGTTGAGCAGCCGGACGATCTTGCGCACCGTGGCCAGCCCGACTCCCGTACCCTTGTTTGCGCCGGCGGTGGTTCCGCGGTAGAAGAGGTCGAAGATGCGGCCGCGTTCCTGGGGGGGGATTCCGGGGCCGTGGTCCCTGACAAAGAAGCGCGTGGCGTCGCCGCAACGCTCGGAGCCGACGACCACAGGCCGGCCCGGGCCCGCCCCGTACTTGAGGGCGTTGGCGATCAGGTTGGTAAAGACCTGGCTCAGAAGGGGTTCGGGGGCCAGGACCCGGTCCAGTTTCTCCGTTCGCACCTCGGCGCCTGTCTCGCTGATCTGCTCCTCGATGTCATGCAGTACTCCGGAGATGATCCGCCCGGTATCGACCGGCACTGTGGGGGTGGGCAGGCTCCCGAGGCGGGCCAGGACGAGCAGGTCCTCCATCAGGGTATGCATTTTCAGTCCCTGGGTTTCGATCTCCTGCAGGATGTCGAGAACCTGACTGTCCAACCGGTCGCGGTACTCGTCTTGGAGAAACTCGGCGAAGCCGATGATGGGCGTGAGCAGGGTGCGCAGGTCGTGGGAGACGGTGTAGGTAAAGGCGTCCAGCTCCTGGTTGACTTCCCGGAGCCGCCTCTCGGAGCGCTTGCGCTCGGTGATATCCCTGAAGACGGCCAGCTTGTGGAGTTCGCCGCCGGTATCCCGGAGGGGCGAGTGGATGATCTCGTAGGTGCGGGGCGGCGTGGGAAGGGAGCGCTCCTCGCGGACCGTCTCCCCGGCCCGGACCCGGGGCAGGGGGCACCAGGAGCAGGGGGCGGAACAGCCGAAAAGGGCCGTGTAGCAGGTTTCGCCGACCTGATCGCCGAAGGTCTCGATCATGGCCCGGTTCATGTACTCCACCCGGAAGTCGTTCGAGGCGATGTAGGCGAGGTCGCTCATGGCGTCGAGAACCGAACGCAGGCGGGAGTTGTCCCTCTCCAGTGCGGCACTCCTTGCCTTCGGGTCGGTCTGCGGGGTCACTCGTTCGGCCTCCTGGCACCGGGAGCCAGGCGACGATGGCTCTACGGAGGGGATGGGTTAATGGGGCTCAAGATTGCAATTCTACCATAAAAAACCATATCCGTTCGGGCGGGAGCCTCATTGAAGGTGGCGGCGGGCGCGTCCCAGCACCGCGACCCCCACCGCGTCGGCTCCGCCTTTCAGCAAAACGGCCGAGCATTCGCGGGCGGTGGCCCCGGTGGTCATGACGTCGTCGATAAGCAGGATCCGCCGCCCGGCCAGCGGTCGGCGCAGGGCGAAGGCGCCTTTCAGGTTGCGCCGCCGCTGTCTGGCGTCGAGGCCCTGCTGGGCGGGGGTGGGGCGGGTGCGCTCCAGCAGGTCTGCCGCCGCCGGGACGTCCCAGCGGCGGCCCAGGGCCCGGGCCAGAAGGAGCGCCTGGTTGAAGGTGCGCTGGCGCAGCCGGCTCCGGTGGAGGGGGACCGGCACCAGCAGGTCGGGGCAAAACCGCTCCCTATCACCCTGCAGGGCTTGGGCGAGGAGGTGGGAGAGGGCACGGTCCAGGTAGATTGCCCCCTCGTACTTGAAGCGCTGCACGGCTCGCCGCAGGCTGTCCTCGTAGAGGCCCGCGGCCCTGACCCAGGCGAAGGGAGGGGGCTTGCGAATGCAGGCTTCGCAGTGATGGTCGCTTCCCGCGTCGGAGGTGAAGGGCAGGGCGCAGCGGGGGCAGCTGGGAGAGACGAGAGGGTGAATGCCTTTCTGGCAGGCGGAGCAGAAGGGGGCCGCCGGGCCGCCTGACTGCAGCTGTCTTCCGCACAGGGGGCAGGCGGGGGGCAGAAGGAGGTCGAGCAGTCCCGAGCATTCCGCACGGAGGGCGTGGAGCAGCGATGCGGCAGATCGCATGGGCGAAAAACGCCAGGGCTGTGGGACCCTGCGCCTTTTGGGTCAGGTTGTCAGCAGGCTGTCTCCGGTCATCTCCGCGGGCTTGTCCAGGCCGAGCAGTTCGAGGAGGGTGGGAGCGATGTCGGCCAGGATGCCCGGCCGCACTGTGGCCTTCCGGCGCCGGGGATCGACCAGGATCAGCGGCACCGGGTCGGTGGTATGGGCGGTGTGGGGCTGTCCCTCGTCGTCCACCATCTGCTCGCAGTTGCCGTGGTCGGCGGTGATGAGCAGGGCGCCCCCGGCCTCCAGAACCGCATCGACGACCCTTCCGACGCAGGTGTCCACCGTTTCCATCGCTTCGATTGCGGCGTTCATCACCCCGGTGTGGCCGACCATGTCGGGATTGGCGTAGTTGAGGACAATGAGGTCGTATTTGCCCGAGGTCACCCGGCCCACGACCTCGTCGGTCACCTTGGGGGCGCTCATCGCGGGCCTCAGGTCGTAGGTTGACACGTCCTGAGGCGAGGGGATGAGAACCCTGTCTTCGCCGGGCGCAGGGGTTTCGTTGCCGCCGTTGAAGAAAAAGGTGACGTGGGCGTACTTCTCCGTCTCGGCGATGCGCAACTGGGTCAGGCCGGCCCGGGACACCACGTCGGAGAGGATGTTGGGGTAGGCATCGGAAGGGAAGGCGATCGGAAGGCCGAAGGTCTCGTCGTACTCGGACATGCAGACGTAGGCCGCCAGGGCGGGGGCTTTGGCACGGGCGAAGCCCCGGAAACCCTCTTCGGTGAGGCTCCGGGTGATCTCCCGGGCGCGGTCAGAGCGAAAATTGAAGAAGATGACGGCGTCGCCGTCATCGACGGTCCCGGGGGCGCTTCCCGGGGAGAGGATGACCCTCGGCTCGACGAACTCGTCGGTCTGTCCCGCCTGGTAGGCTTCCTGAATGGCCTCGGCGCTCGAGGCGGCGGCAATGCCCTCGCCCTCGGTCAGGGCCCGGTAGGCCTTCTCGACCCGGTCCCAGCGGTTGTCCCGGTCCATGGCGAAGTAGCGTCCGGTGATCGTCGCCACCCGCCCCGCACCGATCCTCTCCAGCTCCCCCTCGAGTTCTTCGAGGTAGCCGGCCCCGCTCTTTGGGGGAGTGTCCCGGCCGTCGAGAAAGGCGTGGATGCAGACCTCGGAGATGCCGCGGCTCTTGGCCATTTCCAGCAGGGCGTAGAGGTGGGTGTTGTGGGAATGGACGCCTCCGTCGGAGAGCAGGCCCATGAGGTGAAGCTTGCCGCCGGTGGCGAGGGTCTTGTCCATGGCTTGGACGAGGGCCGGGTTGTCGAAGAAGTCTCCGTCGATGATGGCCTTGGTGATGCGGGTCAGGTCCTGGTAGACGACGCGGCCGGCGCCGATGTTGAGATGCCCGACCTCCGAGTTTCCCATCTGCCCCTCGGGCAGCCCGACATCGAGGCCGGAGGCTCCCAGGCGGGTCGAGGGGTAGTCACGGAAGAGGCCTTCCAGTCGCGGGGTGCGGGCCTGGCAGACGGCATTGTCGGTACAGGACGGGTTGATGCCCCAGCCGTCGAGGATGATCAGGGTCAGGGGTCGGGGGATGCTGGGGGTCATGCGCTTCTTTCTCCGTGATAGATCTCCCGCATTTCGGCGGGGCGGGCCTTGGTGATCGCCTGGCGGCCGGCGAGGGCGAAACTGCCCCAGGTGCCGCATGTCTGGCAGCGGCTTTCCCACTCGGAGACTGGTTCCGTGCACGATTCGCAGACGTAGCCGAAGCGCAGCTGGCGGTCGGCTCCCAAGGCCTTCTTGTATTCCTCGATGGCTTCCTCGATGCGGTCGCGGCGGCGGCTCGCCTCTCCCAGAAGCAGATGGAGCTGTGGGGTGTCGACCCCGGCGCCCTCCACGACATGCAGTTGATCGAGGGCTTCGTCCACCATCTCCAGGCGCAGGCAGAGTTTGCCGTAGAACAGCCGGAACATGAGGTCGTCGCCGCGCTCGGCGACGGCTGTGCGGTAGAAGCCAAGGAGGGAGGCGGGATCCTCTGCATCGAGGTAGAGATCCTCCAGGCGCGACAGGAAAACGCTCTTTCCGAGGGCCAGGTAGCCTTCCTGCCAGACCCGGGCCGCCTCATCGGGCCGGCCCTGAGTCCGGTAGGCGTCCCCGAGGGAGACCCGGGCCGGGGTGAAATCGCTCGCATGCTTGGCGATGTCCTGGAGTTCCTTGATCTCGGCCTTGCCCGGCTCTTCGCCGAGGGCCTGGCGGGCGATTTCATAGCGCAGGCAGAGCAGTTTGTGTTTCTCCTCCTCCAGGCGCGCCCCGCTGGGGCCTGCCTTGAGGACCCGTTTCTGCAGTTCCATGGCCTGCGGCCAGTGCCCGAGCCTGACGTGCAGGTCGCGCAGGGAGCGCAGCGCCTTGCGGTTGCCGCTATCGATGTTCAGGATGTCCTCGAAGGCCTGTTCCGCGCTTTCGTCCTGATCGGCGGCCAAGTAGGTTGTGGCCAGCTTGAACAGAACCTCCAGGTTTTTTGGCTCGATATCCCGGGCCTTGAGCAGGACGTTGATCCCGTCCTGGGGATTGCCCTCGTGGAGATGGACACTGGCCAGGGCGATGTGGATGTCGACCCGCGAGGGATCGCGCTCGAGGGCCTTCTGCAACAGGGAGCCGGCCTTTTTCACGTCTCCGGAGAGGAGCCTGCCGACCCCTTCGCGGTAGGTGGCGGTGATGTCACGGGCTTTTTTATCCACCCGGTCCCGCTTCCAGTGCTTCACCAGGTGGCGCATGCTGCTGAAGATGTGAGCCATGTAGCCGATGGACAGCCCGATCAGTATGCAGGCCACAAGCAGGACCGTCAGCGAGGTGGTGAGGGTGTGGTCGGAGAAGTAGACGATCGAGATGTCCTGGGGGTTGAGGTCGGAGAAATAGATGAAGAAGGCTAGAAAGAAGATGATCAGCAGCAGAATGGACATGATCGTCATGGTTCTCTCCTGGGGCAGGGGCCCGAATGAAAAGGGCAAAGAAAAAACCGAAAGTGCTATTCGCCGAACTTTTCCACTTCGGTCTTGCAGTCCACGCAGTAGCGGGAAAAGGGACGTACGTCCATGCGCTTTGGGGGGATTTCCTCTTCGCAACGAACGCAGATGGCGTATTCCCCGTTGGCGAGCCGATCGAGGGCCGCATCGATGTCGCGCAGCTTGCGCTGCTGGGTTTCGCTGAGGTTGAACAGAACGTCCCTGCTGTAGGTGGTGGCGGACATGTCGCCGATGTCCGGTACGCCGTCCTGTCCCAGTTCCCGGCAGGCGGCATACGCCCCCTGGACATCCTGGATGACCTCCTGGCGCATCTGCAGCAGACGCTGCTTGGCATCTTCCAACTGCTGATTGTCCATGCTTGGTTGCCCCTCCATGAACCCCGGCGCAACTCTAGGTGTTGTGGTATGGTTCGTTGCGCAGGATGGTCAGTCCCCGATAAATCTGCTCCAGCAGGAGCAGGCGGGCCATTTGATGAGTAAAAGTCATGGCGGAGAGGGAGAGGACCAGGTCGGCCCGCTTCTTCACCGCATCATTCAAGCCGTAGGCGCCGCCGATAACGAAGACCAGTTCCGGGGTCCCCTGCACCATGTGGCGGTCGATAAGGCCGGCCAGTTCTTCCGAGCGGAGGGCCTTGCCCCCCTCGTCGAGGACCACCGAAAAGGCGCCCCGGGGGATCTTCTCCAAAATCCGCTCCCCCTCTCGGTCGCGGATATAGCGGGGGTCGGCTTTTTTCCCGCCCCCCTTCTCCTCCTTGAGCTCCGCTTCCCGAAAGGGAAGGTAGCGCCGGATGCGCCCGGAGTAGTCCTCGGCTCCCTTGCGAAGATAGGGGGCCGAAAGTTTGCCAACGCAGAGCAGGGCCAGTTTCACCCGGCTTCTGCAGCCTTGCCCGGGGACTCTTCCTCGGGCAGGGGGACCTCCGGGGCTTCGCTCCAAAGGCCGTCGAGGTCGTAGAATTCTCGCACAGGTTCCTGAAAGATGTGGACCATGACGTCCCCGTAGTCGAGGAGGACCCAGCGGCCTTCGCTCACGCCCTCCACCGCCAGGGGCGATGTCTTGTGCTCCTCTTTCATCCCCAGTCGGATCGATTCGGCGATGGCCTGCACCTGACGGTCCGAGCGGCCGGAGGCGATAAGGAGGTAGTCGGTCAGGGTCGAGATCCCCGTCACTTCCAGGATGCGGACGTTGAGGGCCTTCTTTTCAAGGGCGTAGGCGGCGCAAAGCAGGGCCTGTTTCTTTGACTGCAAAATACTATGACCTTTCCCGGCCCCGGTAAAGACCGTGGCTGGCGATGAAGTCGGCGACCGCGGCGGGGACCAGGTAGCGAATCGAACGGCCCACGGCAACCAGTTGACGGATGTGGGTGGAGGAGATGTCGAGTTGGGTTTCCTCCAGGAATTTCACAGACCTGCCGCTTCGATGACGTAACGATTTTGAGGAATAATCATAACAGAACTCCCCCTGCATGGCAACGGGGAGCAAGGAGGGCGGGTCTTTGTCGCTCGCCCCGGGACGCATCGCCACGACCAGGTTGGCAAGGTCGAACAGCCGGGGGTACTGGTGCCAGGAGGCGAGGTCGCGGAATGAGTCCATTCCGATGATGAAGAAGAGCTCGTCGCCGGGGTTCTCGCGCTGCAGAATCTCCAGGGTCTGCACCGAGTAGCTCTTGCCCTCCCGGCGGGCCTCCAGATCCGAGGCGGCGAAGGAGGGGTTGTCGGCGATCGCCAGGCGAACAATCTCCAGGCGCCGGGCGAAGGGGACGTCCTCGGCTACGGACTTGTGCGGGGGGGCGGCCGCCGGCAGAAACAGTACCCGGTCCAGTCCGCAGACCTCGCGCACCTCCTCGGCGATGCGCAGGTGGGCCAGGTGGACCGGGTTGAAGGTGCCGCCGAGTATGCCTGTTTTCATGGCGAAAGTCAGAATCCAGAGGCCGGAAGCCGTCAGTCGGATGCCGGGATTATGATTGCTATTGCCTGATCTGTCCCTCTCCCAGGACCACGAACTTGCGGGTGGTGAGATCCTCGAGGCCCATCGGGCCGAAGGAGTGGAGCTTGGTGGTGGAGATGCCGATTTCCGCACCGAGGCCGAACTGGTTGCCGTCGGAGAAGCGGGACGAGGCGTTGACCATGACAACGCTCGAGTTGACCTCGCGCAGGAAGCGCTGGGCGTTGCCGTAGTCGCGGGTGACGATGACCTCGGTATGCAGGGAGCCGTATCGCTGGATGTGATCGATGGCCTCTTCCAGCCCGTCCACCACCCGCACCGCGAGGATCAGCTCGAGGTACTCGGCGTGCCAGTCTTCCTCCGTGGCCTTCTTGACCTGGGGGGCGAACTCCCGGGTGATGGAACAGCCCCGAATCTCCACGCCCTCGTCGCGCATCGCATCGACGATCTGCGGCACGAAGGTCTCGGCGATGTCCTTGTGGACCAGCAGGGTTTCCATTGAGTTGCACACCCCGGGCCGCTGGGCCTTGGCGTTGATGCAGATTCTCTCTGCCATGGCGAACTCGGCGCTGGCATCGACAAAGGTGTGGCAGACCCCCTTGTAGTGCTTGATGACCGGGATGCGGGAGTTCTCGCTGACAAAGCGGATCAGCCCTTCGCCGCCGCGGGGGATGATCAGGTCGATTTCCTCCTCCAGCTTGAGCAGTTCGAGCACCGCCTTGCGGTCAGTCGTTCTGACCACCTGGACCGCAGCCTTGGGCAGGCCCATGCGCTCGAGCTCGCCCTGCAGGATATCGCCGATGGCGCTGTTGGAGAAGATGGCCTCGGAGCCGCCGCGCAGCACCACCGCGTTGCCGCTTTTGAGGCAGAGGCCTGCGGCGTCGGCGGTGACGTTGGGGCGGGATTCGTAAATGATGCCGATGACCCCGAGGGGGATGCGCATGCGCCCGACTTGGATGCCGTTGGGGCGGCGCCACATGCCCGTCACCTCTCCCACCGGGTCGGGCAGGGCGGCCACTTCGCGCAGGCCGTCGGCCATGCCGCCGATCCGTTTCTCGTCGAGCACCAGGCGGTCGATCATGGCGGGGGCCAATCCCTTGTCTCGGGCGGCGGACAGGTCCTTCTCGTTTTCGGAGATGATCCGGTCCGCGTTTCCTTCCAGGGCGGCGGCCATGTTCTTGAGCAGTTCGTCCTTGACGGCGGTGGAAAGGTTGGCAATCACCCGGCCCGCTTCTTTGGTCTGGCGGGCCAGCAGCAGCATCTCATCGTGAATGCTCATCGTTGTCTCCTTCGGCATCAGCGGCCTGCCGGCAGCTATTTTTTCAGCACCAGGTTGTCCCGGTGGATAACCTCGTCGCCATACTTGTAGCCGAGGACCTCCTCGATCTCCGAGGTCCTCTTGCCCATGATGCGCAGCAGTTCCGCGAGGGCGTAGTTGATGACCCCCTTGGCGATTTCGTTCCCCTCGAGGTCGCACAGGCGCACAGCGTCGCCTCGGTCGAAGCCGCCTTCGACCCCCTTGATGCCCGAGGGAAGGAGGCTTTTGCCCCCCGTTACCAGGGCCTGCTTGGCTCCTTCGTCGACGAAGATCTTGCCGCGGGGTTTCTTGGTGAAGGCGATCCAGTGCTTCTTGGCGGCCATAGGGTGGCGGGCGGGGAAGAAGTAGGTTCCCAGGTCCTCACCGTCGAAGAGCCGGGTCAGGACGTTGGGCGTGCGGCCGTTGGCGATCACCGTGCCGACCCCGTAGAGGGTGGCCCGCTTGGCGGCCTTGATCTTGGTGGTCATGCCGCCGGTGCCCAGCGTCGACCCGCTTTCGCCGGCCATCGTCTCGATCTCTTCGGTGATGCGCTCCACCTCGGGGATCAGTCGGGCCCCGGGGTCCGTGCCGGGGTCGCGGTCGTAGAGGCCGTCGACGTCGGAGAGGATCACCAGCAGGCTGGCTTCGACCAGGTTGGTCACGAGCGCAGAGAGGTTGTCGTTGTCCCCGAAGCGGATTTCGTCCACCACCACCGTGTCGTTTTCGTTGATGATCGGAGTCACCCCGTATTCCAGGAGGGTCATCAGGGTGTTGCGGGCGTTGAGGTAGCGGCGGCGGTTGGCGAGGTCGTCCCGGGTGAGCAGGATCTGGGCTACCTTGCGCTCGCGGGGAAGGAAGTTCTCCTTGTAGGCCCGCATCAGTCGGCTCTGGCCGATGGCGGCTGCGGCCTGTTTGAGAGGGATGTTGCGGGGGCGGCCCTGGATGCCGAGATCTCCCTTGCCGGCCGCCACGGCCCCGGAGGAGACGAGGACGACCTCATGGCCGCGATCGAGCAGTCGGCAGATGTCGGCGGAGATCGCCTCGATCATGGGCAGGGCGAGGCCGTTGGCGTCGGAGATGACCCCGCTGCCGACCTTGATGACCACCCGCTTGACATGGCTTAGAAGACTTTTGCGCATTGAGGAGTAGGCAGATATGGAAGTTGTTAAAATTTAAAGGGAAAAGAGGCGCCAATCTTACCCCGAGAGGCATGCCTTGTCAAGGCGAGGCGGGGTCCTCGTCGGGCGAGGCCTGTCTCTCCCGGAGCTTTTCCAGCTCATCTCCGACGGCGTGGACCAATTCCTTGACCCCCTCGCCGGTGACGGCGGATATGAAGAGGGTACGGTAGCCGCGGGCCTCGAAGGCGGCCCGGATCTCTCCGGCCCGCTCGCGGACCTCGGTGATGTCGGCCTTGGTCAGGACCACCAGCTGGGGTTTTTGAAGCAGATGGGGGTTGTGCTGCTCCAGTTCCCGGTTGATGGTCTCGAAGTTCTCCACCGGGTCGCCCGGCTGGATCTCCGAGAGGTCGACCAGGTGCAGGAAGAGATCGGTGCGTTCGACGTGCTTGAGAAATCGCGTACCCAGACCGTGCCCTTCGCTGGCGCCCTGGATCAGGCCCGGGATGTCCGCCATGACGAAGCTCTTGAAGCCGCCGTAGGGGACGACGCCGAGGTTGGGGACGAGGGTGGTGAAGGGGTAGTCGGCGATCTTGGGCCGGGCGGCGGAGGCGGCTGAGATGAGGGTCGATTTGCCTGCGTTGGGCAGGCCGACCAGGCCCACGTCGGCCAGCAGCTTAAGCTCCATGCGAAGCCAGCGCTCCTCGCCTGGCAGGCCCGGTTGGGTGTGGCGCGGGGCGCGGTTGGTGCTGGTTGCGAAGCGTGCGTTGCCCTTGCCCCCGAGCCCGCCTTTCAGCAGCAGCATCCTTTGGCCCGGATCGACCAGGTCGGCGAGCAACTCTCCGCTCTCGGCATCGTAGACCAAGGTGCCGGGAGGGACGGAGATGGTCAGCGCCTCGCCGCTTTTCCCGTGGCGGTCCTTGCCCATGCCATGGGCGCCGTTTCCGGCCTTGTAGTGAACCTTGTAGCGGAAGTCGAGGAGGGTGGAGAGGCCGGAGGCGACCTGAAAGAAGACGTCCCCCCCGTGGCCGCCGTCGCCCCCGTCCGGTCCCCCGCGGGGGATGAACTTCTCGCGTCGGAAGGAGAGGCAGCCGCGGCCGCCGTCGCCCGCCTTGATGTGGATTTTGACCTCGTCGATGAATTTCATTGGTCCAGAATCCAGAAGCCGGGAGTGGGTTTGAGTTGCCACGAAAAAGCCCGAAGTTCATGGCGAACCTCGGGCTTTTGCCGTTGTGTCTCTTCGCCGGGCGGGCCGGACGATCAGGCGGTGTAGACGCTGACCTTCTTTTTGTCCTTGCCCTTGCGCTCAAAAGTGACCACACCGTCGATGAGGGAGTAGAGGGTGTAGTCCTTGCCGCAGCCGACATTGTTTCCGGGGTGGATGGTGGTGCCCCGCTGCCGGACCAAAATGGAGCCGGCGGTCACGGGCTGCCCGCCAAAGCGTTTGACGCCGAGGCGTTTGCCGGCGCTGTCGCGACCGTTCCGGGAGCTACCGACGCCTTTTTTGTGTGCCATGGGGAGTCTCCTTAAGCCTCGATACCGGTAATCTTCAGACGTGTGATGGGTTGGCGGTGTCCGTAGGTCTTGCGAAAGTTCTTGCGCCGCTTGGAGCGGAACACCAGGATCTTCTTGTCCTTGCCCTGCTCGACGATCCTGGCAGTGACTTTCGCATTGGGCAATAGAGGTGTTCCGACTTTAACCTCTTCTCCGCCGACCATGAGGACTTCGATCAGCTCGATGGAATCCCCCACCGCGCCGTCTATCTTCTCGACCTTTAACAGGTCGCCTTCGGAAACTTTGTACTGTTTACCTCCGGTCTTGACCACTGCGTACATCCGACTTCACCTCGCTCTCTTCTTGGAATCTCGCATTTTGCGAAGTAGGCAATATATGTCCGGCTGGTCGACCTGTCAAGGAAATTCTCAGCCGACCATGATTTCGTACTGCTCCAGGTGGAAATTGGGGCGGGCGTTTATGCCGATCTGTTTTTCGAAGCGCCGTTCCAGATCCTCCACGCTTTGGCGCTCCTCGTCGTAGAGCACTCCCGCGATGTCGGGGTTGACGAGGAGGGAGACCCGGTAGCCGGGCAGGTCGCGCATTTCCCGCTGCAGGTCTCGGAAGATTTCGTAGACGATGGTGGTGCGGCTCTTGACGTATCCCTTGCCTTCGCAGTAGGGACAGGGCTCGCAGAGGGTGCGGCCGATGCTCTCGCGGACCCTCTTGCGGGTCATCTCGACCAGGCCGAGTTCGGATATCTTGAGAATGTTGGTCTTGCTCTTGTCGCTCTTGAGGGTCTCTTCCAGGGCCTGGTGCACCTTCTCCCGGTGAAGCTCCTTTTCCATGTCGATGAAGTCGATGATGATCAGTCCGCCGATGTTGCGCAGGCGCAGCTGGAAAGCGATCTCCTTGACCGCCTCCAGGTTGGTCTTGAAGATGGTGTCTTCGAGGTTGTGCTTGCCGACGAAGCGGCCGGTGTTGACGTCGATGGCGGTCAGCGCCTCGGTCTGCTCGATGATGATGTAGCCGCCGCTCTTGAGCCAGACCTTGCGTCCCAGGGCCCGGGCGATCTCCATCTCCAGGCCGAAGGCGTCGAAGATCGGCTCGTCGTCCTCGTAAAACTCGATGACGAATTTGAGCTTGGGCATGAACTTGCCGATGAAGCCCACGATCTTTTCGTGCTCGGCGTGGGAGTCGACCACGATGCGGCGCACGTCCTCGGTGAGAATGTCGCGCAGCACCTTGCTCGTCACGTCCAGGTCCGAATGGATCAGGCAGGGGGCCCCGTGGTCTTCCTGGCGGCGGTCGATGTCCTCCCACAGCCCGACGAGAAACTCCATGTCCGCCCGCAGGTCCTCCTCGCTCTTGCCCTCGGCGGCGGTGCGCACGATGAACCCCGTCCCGTCAGGACGGATCTCCTCCACCAGCGCCCGCAGCCGGTCCTTTTCGTCCTCGTCCTCGATGCGGCGGGAGATGCCCACGTGGTCGACGGTGGGCATGAAGACGAGGTGGCGCCCCGGCAGGGAAATGTGGGACGTGATCCGGGCGCCCTTGGTGCCGATCGGTTCCTTGGCGACCTGGACGAGGAGTTCCTGTCCCTCCTGAAGAAGTTCCTCGATGGGCGGCAGGGGGGGGCGCTCCTGGGTCGCCTCGTCGGCCCGGACGTGGTGACTGCCCCCTTCTACGAATCGTTCCACCGCCTCCATCTCGTCCAGGACGTCGGCCACGTAGAGGAAGGCCGCTTTGTCCAGGCCGATATCGACGAAAGCCGCCTGCATTCCGGGCAGCACCCGGATCACCTTGCCCCGGTAGATGTTGCCGACGATGCCCCGTTCACGGTTGCGCTCGATGTAGAGCTCGGCGATGTGGCCGTTCTCCAGCAGAGCCACCCGGGTTTCGTGGGAGGTGGTGTTGATGACCAGCTCCTTGGTCATGAAGCCTCCAATAAAAGTGTGTTAAAGGTTGATATCTCTATAAATGCGAAAATGGATGAATTTGTTTCAGGGCCAAGTCCGGTGCCCGGCGCAGGGCGGCCTAGGCCAGCATGACCGCCGTTTTGCGGATGCGCAAGTCGCGCACCGCTTCGGGCGGCAGTCCGAGCACCGCCGCGGCCGCCAGCAGGGGGCTGCCCTTGGTCATGGTCAGCCGCAGGGCGCCCTCTCCCAGGGACAGGTCGAGTACGCCGGGGCGCACGTCAACAATGACGGTCCTCGCCCCCTTGTCGCGCTCCATCGGAACTTCGGCCGCCTTCAGGAAGGCGGCGACCCGCTCGCTCAGATCCTCCGGCGGAGCGGGGGGGAGGTCCACCCTGTAGATAATTTCCTTTATGCTAGCAGAGGGCGAGGGGGATTGCCAGGGCAGAGAGGCCCCCTCCAGGACGCGAAATCCCTCGGGCAGCTGGGCGTTTAGCCCTTCGACGATTTCCCGGGCGCTCCAGGGCAGGAAAAGGTGCAGGTCGATGATCTCGGCGTCGCTCTCCACGCCGGTCGGCAGGGCGTCGGGGAAGGAGATCTTCGGCGCAGGGTGGAAGCCTCTGGAGAAGCGCACCGGGATGCCGGCGCGGCGCACCGCCCGGTGGAACAGGGTCATGAACTCCAGGTGGCCGACGAAGCGCGCCTTGCCGTCCTTGCGCAGGCGCAGTCGGACCTTGTACCGCTCTTCCTCGTCGGCGTCGGGCAGGGGGCGGGGCGCCGGCGGCAGGGCGAGCTCCGAGCTCTCCGCGATGCGCGGGCGCAGCTGCTCGAAGTCGCAGACTCCGCAGGCGGAGCAGTCTCCGTCCCGGCAGTCTGTGATGGGCTCGGCGGCGTAGGCGCGGTGGCGCTCCTGCATGAGGAATTCTTTGGGGCACCCGCAGTCGATGTGTTCCCAGGGCAGCGTCTCGTCTTCCCGGCGCTCCCGCAGGTAGAATTCGGGGTCGATGCCGCAGGCCTCAAGGGCCTGCATCCAGAGATCGAAGTCGAAGTGCTCGCGCCAGCCGTCGAAGCGGCAGCCGAGATCGACCGCTTTTTCCAGGACCGCGCCGAGGCGCCGGTCGCCCCGGGCGAAGACCCCTTCCATGAAGGAGAGCTCGGGGTCGTGCCACTTGAGGCGCAGCTTGCGCTTCTTCAGGGTCTCCCGCAGCAGGTTCTGGCGCCGGCGGGTCTCCTCCAGGCCTATCTGCCCCTCCCACTGGAAGGGAGTGTGGGGCTTGGGGACGAATGTGGAGACCGACACGTTGACGTCCGCTCCCCCCTCGGTCCCCTTGCCGGCGCGCTTGGCGGCGGCGGCCAGTTCGGCAATGGCCAGAAGGTCTTCCTCGGTCTCGGTCGGCAGGCCGAGCATGAAGTAGAGCTTGACGACCCGCCAGCCCAGCCCGAAGGCGCTTCCGGTGGCCTCCAGCAGGTCCTCGGCGCTGATCCCCTTGTTGATGACCTGGCGCAGCCTCTCGGTCCCCGCCTCCGGGGCGAGGGTGAAGCCGGTCTTTAGGACCTTCTTGACCTCCTCCATCAGCTCCTGGGTCAGGGAGCCGACCCGCAGGCTGGGGAAGGAGACCGCCACCCTTTCTTCCGCGTAGCGCTCCATGAGACCCTTGAGCAATGGGGCGATGCAGGAGTAGTCGCCGGTGGAGAGGGAGAGGAGGGAGACTTCTCCGTAGCCCGAGTTGGCCAGGGCCTTCTCGATGAGGGCGGCTACGGTCTCGGGGTCGCGCTCCCGGACCGGTCGGTAGATGTAGCCGGCCTGGCAGAAGCGGCAGCCCCGGGTGCAGCCCCGGGCGATCTCCACCGCCACCCGGTTGTGCACGGTGTTCATGAAGGGGACGATGGGGCTGTCCGGGTAGGGGGCGCTGTCGAGGTCGGCGAGAAAGCGCCGCCGCACCTTGTCGTAGCCCGGCCTGCGGGGCGTGATGCCTGCCACGGTGCCGTCGGGGTCGTAGCAGACGTCGAAGAGGGAGGGGACGTACATCCCCTCGATCCCGGCGAGGCGTCCGAGCAGGGCGGCGCGCCCCTCCCCGGCGGCGCGGGAGTCCCGGATCGCCTGGCAAAGATCGACCACCGCCTCCTCGCCGTCGCCGATCACCGCGCAGTCGATGAAGTCGGCCAGGGGTTCGGGATTGAATGCGCAGGGGCCCCCGACAACGATCAGGGGCGCATCCTCGCCGCGCTGTTCCCGGCGTCGGGGGATTTCGGCCAGGTCGAGCATGTTCAGGATGTTGCTGTAACTGAGTTCGTACTGGAGGGTGAACCCGACGATGTCGAAGCGGCCCAGGGGGCGCTCGGACTCGAGGGAAGCCAGGGGGGCCCTCTCTGTGCGAAGCTGGGCCTCCATGTCGGGCCAGGGTGCGTACACCCGCTCGCCGGCGACCCAGTCCAGGTCGTTGAGGACGCGGTAGAGGATTGCGGTGCCGAGGTGGCTCATGCCGACTTCGTAGACGTCGGGGAAGGCCAGGGCGAAGGTTACCTCGACGCTGCTCGGGTCTTTCTTGATGCTTCCCAGCTCTCCGCCGAGGTAGCGGGTGGGGCGGCTGATCCTGGAAAGATTGTCGGTCACGGACATGCGGTTTTTCGTTCCTGATGAGGGTTTCTTAGGGATTTTCCTGCAAATACACAAATTTAGCACGGCCATGCGGTTCGGAACAAGGACTTTCCTTTCCCCGATGGGCGGTTTTGTGGTATACGTTTCCGACGGTCGCAGCTGATATCCCCAAGGAGAGAACCGCCATGTCCCATCTTCCCCGTCCCGAGGTCGACCTGCACGTCCACACGGTCGCCTCCGGCCACGCCTATAGCACGCTCGCAGAGGTCGCCGCCGCGGCCGCCCGCCGCGGCCTGAGGGGAGTGGGGATGACCGATCACGGTCCGGGCCTGCCCGGCGGACCCCATCCCTACCATTTCATGGCCCTGCGTTTCGTTCCTCGGCAGTTGGACGGGGTGCGGGTTCTGCGGGGCATCGAGGCGAACATCCTGGCAGAGGGGCGGGTGGACCTGGACGACGACCTGCTCGGGAAACTTGACCTGGTGATGGCCGGCTTTCACGAGGAGTGCGGTTTCGACGGCCGGGGCGAGGAGGCCAACACCCGGGTCGTGCTTGCCCTGATGGACAACCCCCTGGTCCGGGTGATCACCCATCCGGGCAATCCCAACTTCCCCCTCGATTACGAGACGGTGGCCCGCCGGGGAGCGCAGACCGGCACCGCCCTGGAGATCAACAACTCTTCCTTCACCATCAGCCGCAAGGGAAGTTCCGGCAATTGTTCCCACATCGCCCGGCTCTGCGCCCGCCACGGAACCCCGGTCGCCATCGGCAGCGACGCTCACTTCCACGAGGGGGTGGGGGAGTTCGCCGAGGCCCTCTTGGTCGCGGCGGAGGCCGGGGTCAAGCCGGAGCAGATCGTTAACCGCACCCTCGAGTCGACCCTTGCATTTCTCGGCCTCGAGGTCTAGGAGGGAGACGTGGTCGATATCGAGATGAAGCCCGACGCGGGCGGCGAGTTCTCTTTCGGGGGCCCGGTCCGGGACGAGGAGAAAAACTGGGCCATGACCTGCCACCTGAGCGCCTTCGCCGGCTATCTCCTTCCCTTCGGGAACATCCTCGGGCCCTTGCTGGTCTGGCTGTTCAAGGGGAAGACGTCTCGCTTCGTGGCCGCCCAGGGCAAGGAGGCCATCAATTTCCAGGTCTCCGTCACCCTCTATTTTCTCGGCGCCTGGCTGCTGGCCGCGATCGGCATCGGCTTTCTCCTCATGATCGCCATCTCCATTTTCGACTTTGTCGCCATCATCCTCGCCACCGTGAAAAACCGTCGGGGCGAGCCCTACCGCTACCCCTTCTGCCTCCGCCTCATCAAGTAGCCCGGTGAAGATCCGCTACTATATCAGCGGCCACGGTCTCGGACACGCCAGCCGCTCCTGCCAGGTCATCAACACCCTGCGCCGCAGGCACCCGGAGATCGCCGTGGAGGTCGTCTCCGACGCCCATTCCTGGTTTTTCGCCGGTTTTCTCGACCCCGCGGTGCCTGTGCGGCGGCGCCGCCTCGACCTCGGCGTGCTCCAGCGGGGGAGCCTGGTCATGGAGGAGGAGGCGACCCTGCGCGCTTACCGGCGGTTCCTGCCCGAGCGCGAGCGGGCCGTCGCCGAGGAGGCGGCCTCTCTGCGACGCGAGGGGGTCTCCCTGGTCGTCGCCGACATCCCTCCGGCGGCGTTCGCCGCGGCGAAGCGGGCCGGTCTGCCGGCGGTCGCCCTCGGCAACTTCTCCTGGGACTGGATCTACGAGGACTTCGCTCTGCGCCACCGCGGCTACGGGGACGTCCTCGTTTCGGTGCGGGAGGATTACGCAGGGGCCGATCTTCTGCTGCGCCTCCCCTTCCACGGCGAGTTCCCCGCCTTCTCCCGCATCGAGGATCTGCCCCTGGTGGCCCGGCGGGGGAGCCTTCCCCCGGCCGAGGTGCGCGCCCGCCTCGGCATCCCGGTGGGCAGAAGGGTCGGCCTTCTCTCCTTCGGCGGCTTCGGTCTCGAGGATTTCGACTTTTCGGGGCTTGCGAAGCTGCAAGACTGGACCTTTCTGAGCGGGGCCGACCGCCCCTGGACGGGGCCGAACCTCCAGCTTATCCCCCAGGGCCTCTTCGCCTACCCCGACTTGGTGCGGGCTTCCGACGTTGTGGTCACCAAGCCGGGCTACGGCATCGTCTCGGAGGCCATCGCCAACGGCACCGCGGTCCTCTACACGCCGCGGGGGGACTTCCGGGAGCAGGAGGTGCTGGTGGCCGCTCTGAAGCGCTATGCCCGCTGTCGCGAGATCGACAACGCCGCACTCCTCTCCGGCCGCTGGGGCGCGTCCCTGGAGGCGCTTCTGGCTCAGCCGGGGCCGCGGGAGCCCCTGGCGCTGGACGGGGATCTCGTCGCCGCCGAGCGCCTGGCGCAGCTGGCCGGCGGGGTACGGGCATGAGAGCTCGCCTCCAAGCAATATTTGACCTCCTCGCAGCCCACTTCGGCCCCCTGCACTGGTGGCCCGCAGAGACCCCCTTCGAGGTGGCGGTCGGGGCGATCCTCACCCAGAACACCGCCTTGACCAACGTGGAGATGGCGCTCGCCAACCTGCACGAGGCCGGGGCGGTTTCGGCGGCGGGCATCCACGGCCTGGAGCGGGGAGAGCTGGAGGGCCTGATCCGTCCCGCCGGTTTTTTCCGGCAGAAAGCCGAGCGCCTGCAGTTGATGACCGCGCACCTCTATGGTCGTCACGGCGGCCGTCTGGAGACCCTTCTCGCCGCCCCCCTCGGAGAGGCCCGTGCGGAGCTCCTCGGCCTCAAGGGGGTCGGTCCGGAGACCGCCGACTCCATCCTCCTCTACGCCGGCGGCCATCCCTCTTTCGTGGTCGATGCCTACACCCGGCGCCTTTTCGGCCGCCTCGGCCTTCTGGATGGGGATGAAGGCTACGAGGCGGTCCGCTCCCTTTTCATGGACCGCCTGCCCCGCGACGCCGACCTGTTCAACGAGTACCACGCCCTTATCGTCGAGGAATGCAAGATTTTCTGTCGCAAGCGCTCTCCCCTTTGCCCGGCCTGCCCCCTGCTGCCCATCTGCCCCTTCGGGCGGGAAACTCGATAAAATCTGCCCGTCACCTGAATATGTTCTGCTATAATTAAAAAGTTTTCTGCCCCGTCCCGGTGCGCTCCGCGGACCGGGACGCTTTCCCCCTTTCGGATGTACTTATGACCTCGAGGTTTTGGGCCGGGAAAATGCCGGGACTCGGGACGGCCCTGGCGCTTCTGCCGGGAGTTCTCCTGTTAGTTCTTCTTCTGCCCGCGGTCAGCGCGGCCCAGGGGAGGAGCGTCTTCATCCTCCACTCTTACCATCCCGGCCTGCGCTGGACCGACGGCATTATGGCGGGTGTGCAGGAGGCCTTTGCCGAGTCGGGGCAGGACATCCAGCTCCACGTCGATTACCTGGACGCCAAGCGCTACCACGCCCCCGAGTACTTCGCCAACTTCGTCGACGGCATCCTCCCCTATAAGCTCGCCAACCTCTCCTTCGACCTGGTTCTGGTCTCGGACAACGACGCCTTCGACTTCGCCCTCAAGCACCGCGACGACCTCTTCGCAGGCGCTCCCATTGTCTTCTGCGGGGTCAACGGCTTCCGCCCCGAAATGATCGCGGGTATCGGCGGTATCGCGGGGATCACCGAAGAGCCCGCGGTGGCCGAGACGGTCGGGGTCGCCCTTCGCCTGCACCCCGGGACCGAGGAAGTCATCGTCGTCGGCGAGACCGGCAGCGTCACCGGGCGCCAGATCGACGCCCAGGTGCGTGAGGCGCTCGCTTCCCTGGACGATGGCGTTCGCCTCTCCTTCTGGAACGACGTCCCCCTGGAGGAACTCCGGGAGAGGGCCCGCGCCCTCCCCGCCGGGCGGCTCCTCCTCCTGACGAGCGTGCTGAAGGACCGGACCGGGAGGGTCTATTCCTACGCCGGGAGCGCCCGCCGGCTGAGGAAGGTCGCCTCCGTGCCATTCTACGGCCTGTGGGATTTTTATCTCGGCGAGGGGATCGTCGGCGGCAAGCTCATCAGCGGCCACAGCCAGGGGCGCCTGGCCGCGAGGCTGGCCCTGCGCATCCTCGGCGGCGAGGCGGTCGACGCCATCCCCGTGACGCGCTCCGAGGCCAACGAGTACATGTTCGATTACCGGGAGCTGGAGCGCTTCGGGGTCGATCTCCAGACCCTGCCCCCAGGCAGCCATGTCCTCCATCGCCCGACCGCCTTCTACACCGTCAGCAAACCCTATTTCTGGACCGCTCTGGCCACCTTCGCCGGCTTGGTCGCCTTCCTGATCGTTCTTGTGCTCAACATCCTGCTGCGCCGAAGATCGGCCCGAGAGATCGAGAGCCTGGCCCGCTTCCCCAGGGAGAACACCAACCCGGTCCTGCGGATCGCCGCCGACGGCACTCTCCTCTACGCCAACCGGGCCGGATCCGAGATCCAGGGTTGCCTCGGTGGGGGTGTCGGGGAGCCGGTGGCCGGAAGGTGGCGCCGCCTGGTGGAGGAACTCCTGGCTGGGGGCGAGAGCCGGGAGGTGGAAGTGCTCCGCGGCGAAGCGGTTTTCAATTTCGACTGGGTGCCGGTGGCCGGGGCCGGCTACGTCAATCTCTACGGAAAGGACGTCACCGAGCGCAAGCGGGCCGAAGCCGCCCTGCGCGAGAGCGAGGACCGCTTCCGCTCCATCTTCCAGACCGCGGCCGCAGGGATGAGCCTGATCACCCCGGAAGGTCGGTTCCTCCAGGTCAACCCGGCCCTCTGCCGCTTTCTCGGCTATGCCGAGGAGGAACTGGAGGGGCAGACGGTGGAGGCGCTCACCCACCCGGAGGATCGCGAGGCGACCCGCCGGCATTACGGAGAGATCTCCTCCGGGCGGCGCCAGCACCTCGAATACGAGAAGCGCTACCTGCGCAAGGACGGCGGCGTGGTCTGGGGCCAGGCCTCGGTGGCCTGCGTGATGACGCCGGAGATGAAGCCCCTGTTCTGCGTCGCCCTGGTCCAGGACGTCACCGAGCGCAGGCGGGCCGAGGAGGCCCTGCGCGAGAGTCAGACCAAATTCCGCGCCCTCTTCGAGCAGTCCTTCCACTTCATCGGACTGCTTCGGCCCGACGGCACCCTGGTGGAGGTCAATCGCACCGCCCTGGAATTCATCGGCGTCGGAAGCGGAGAGGCCTTGGGTCGACCTTTCTGGGAGACCCCCTGGTGGGCTCATTCCTCCCGGGAGCAGGAGCGCCTGCGCCGGGCCGTCGAGCGGGCGGCGCAGGGGGAATACGTCCGCTACGAGGTTTCCCACCCCGACGCCGCGGGCCGGATGCACGCCATCGACTTCTCCATCAAGCCCCTGGTCGATGAGGCCGGCCGGGTGTCCCTGCTGATCCCGGAAGGGCGGGACATCACCGAGTACAAGCGCAACGTGGAGGCCCTGCGCGAGAGCGAAGAGCGCTTCCGGACCCTCGTGGAGCAGGCCGCCGACGGCTTTCTGCTGCACAACCTGCAGGGACAGGTCCTGGACGTCAACCGCCAACTCTGCCGTATGCTCGGTTTCAGCCACGAGGAGCTGGTTCGGATGACCCTCGGCGACCTGCAGGAGGGGCTCAGCATGCCGCGGGCGGAGCGGGTCTGGCGGCGGATGGTCCCCGGCGTCCCCGCCTCCTTCGAGGGGAGGGCGCGCCGCAAGGACGGGACGAGTTTCCCCTTCGAGGGGCGGATCTGCCTCATCGATTCCTGGGGGGAGACCCTGGCTTCGGTCCTGGTTCGGGACGTGACCGAAAGGTGGCAGGCAGAGAAGAGGCTCAAGGAGGCCCTAATTGAGGCCCAGGCGGCGCGGGAGCGGGTCGCCGCCATTATCCGCTCGGTGGCCGACGGGCTCATCGTGACCGACGGGGACAACCGCATCATCCTCATGAACCGGGCCGCCGAGGATCTTCTCGGAATCGATTTCAAGCTGGCGCACCTGCAGCCGATTGCGACGGTCCTCCCCGAGGCGGCCCTGCGCGACCACATCGCCCGGGCCCAGGCCTCTTCCTCGGAACCGCTATCGGAGGAGCTGGAAATGACCGACCGCCGCCTGGGCGAGGTGCGCTTCATCCAGGTGCGCACCTCCCAGGTGCAGGTCCAGTCTGGCATCCCGGGCGGCGTGATCAGCCTGCTGAGGGACGTGACCCGGGAGCGGGAGATCGACCGCATGAAGAGCGAGTTCATCTCGGTGGCGGCCCACGAACTGCGCACCCCGCTGACCTCGGTCCTCGGATATGCCGGACTGCTGCTGGACGAGGAGCAGTCCGGCGGATTCGAGCCGAGACAGCGCAGGGAATTTCTGTCCTACATCCACGGCAAGGGCGAGGAACTCAAGAGGATCATCGATGACCTGCTTAACCTCAGTCGCATCGAGTCGGGGCGGGTGCTGGTGCTGAAGCGCTCTCCCTGCGACCTCGCCGCCCTGCTCGGGGAAGTCATTCTTCACCACCGCAAGGAGGCGCCTCGACACGACTTCCAGATCGAGGTTCCGCCGTCCTCCCTTGTGGCGAACATCGACCGGGGCAAGATGCACCAGGTTCTCGACAATATCCTCGGCAACGCAGTGAAGTATTCCCCGGCCGGGGGCGCCGTGCGGGTCTTTCTGCGCCGGGAGGGGAGCGAGGCGGTCGTTGCGGTGGAGGACGAGGGGGTCGGGATGACATCCGACCAGGTCGCCAAGGTGTTCGAGAAATTCTACCGCGCCGACACTTCCGACAGTTCCATCGCCGGGATAGGGCTGGGGATGACCATCGTTCAGGGGATCGTCGCGGCCCACGGCGGAAGGATCTGGGTGGAGAGCGAGCAGGGAGAGGGAACCAGGGTGACCTTTACCCTTCCCCTGGCTGCTGGAGGCGAAAACGGCGGAGGGGGGAAGTGATCACCTTTTACCATAGTCGGGGCTGCCCGCGTTGCGCGGCGATCCGCGAGGGTCTCGAAACCCTCTGCCTGGCCCACCGGGTGGTCGGCGTCGGCGGGGGCGAGGCGGCGGAGGGACTGCCCGATGGAATCCGGCCGCCGGTGCTGCTCGACGGCCGGGAGGTGGTCCGGGGGCACCGGGCCATCCGCGACCGCCTCGACAGCCTGGAGGCGATCAAGGCCGAGTGGGACAAGTACCAGTCCGACGCCTGCTACTGCGACGAGGACGACGAAGAGGGCTAGAGTTTCACGCGGCTGGCAGTCTGATATGATTTGATTGGGTTTTGAAGAGGGAGGGCGGCATATGGCCATTGTTGAAGTCAGCATCACCCCTCTCGGGACGTCGACCCCGGGGGTTTCCAGCTATGTCGCCGGTTGCCTTGAGATTCTCAGGGCGAGCGGCCTGGCTCATCAGCTGACCCCCATGGGGACTGTGATCGAGGGCGATCTGGACGCCATCTTCGCGGTTCTGCGCCGGATGCACGAGGCGCCCTTCGCCGCCGGTGCGGCGCGGGTCTCGACCCAGGTCAAGATCGACGACCGCCGGGATCGGACGGGACACACCATGGCTGGCAAGGTACGGGCGGTCGAGGAGAAACTCGATCCGCAGGCCGCATCCGGGGACTAGGACAAACCGATGCTCAATTTCGATGAACTGCCCTACAAGCTTGCGGTCTTCATGCGTCCCTTCGAGGACTTCTTCAAGCGCCAGGCCTCCGGAGGGTTTGTCCTCATGGCGGCGACGGCGCTCGCCCTTTTTCTGGCCAACTCCCCCCTGAGCGATGCCTACCACCACTTCTGGGAGTTCGAACTGACCGTCGGTTTCGACAGCTTCGGGCTGACCCAGAGCCTGCACCACTGGATCAACGACGGGCTGATGGCGGTCTTTTTCTTCGTCGTCGGTCTGGAGATCAAGCGCGAGTTCCTGGCCGGCGAGCTCGCCAGCGTCCGCAAGGCCGCCCTGCCGATTGCCGGGGCGATCGGGGGGATGCTGGTGCCGGCGCTGCTGTTCCACCTGGTTGCTCCGGAGGGGCCCGAGGCCAAGGGCTGGGGTATCCCCATGGCCACCGATATCGCTTTTGCCCTCGGCATTCTCGCCCTGCTCGGGCCGCGCATCACCCGCTCCATGGCGATCTTTCTCACCGCCCTGGCGATCGTCGACGACCTCGGCGCAGTGCTGGTCATCGCCCTTTTCTATACCGGCGAGCTCTCGACCGCCGCCCTGGGCGCGGCCGCCGTCTGCCTGCTGTTGCTGGTGATCGGCAACCGCCTCGGAGTGCAGCACCCCAACTACTTCGCCCTGGTCGGCCTGGCGCTCTGGATCGCCCTGCTCAAGTCCGGGGTGCACGCCTCGATCGCCGGGGTGCTCATCGGCGCCACCATCCCGGTCCGGCCCCGCCATTTCCACGAGGAGTTCCTGGCCAAGGCCGAAGACCTGCTGCAGCGCTATCGGCAGCTGCGCCGCACCGATGGCCCCTTTCACAACGAGGAGAAGCTCGGCACCCTGCTCGCGCTCGAGCACATCTGCCACGACGCCATGAGCCCTCTGCAGCGCATGGAGCACGAAATGCATCACTGGGTCATCTTCGGGGTGATGCCGATTTTCGCCCTGGCCAACGCCGGGCTGACTTTGACTCCGGGCGACCTGCAGGCCTCCCTGTCCCACCCGGTGACCGTTGGGGTCACGCTCGGGCTGCTGCTCGGAAAACCCCTGGGGATCGTTTTCTTCTCCTGGCTCGCGGTGCGGCTGGGGGTGGCCGACCTGCCTGCCGGTGCGAACTGGACGGCGATGTTCGGGGTGGGGATGCTCGGCGGAATCGGATTCACAATGTCCCTCTTCATTTCGAACCTGGCCTATCTTGATCCGGCCCTGGTGGCTTACGCCAAGGTCGGCATCTTTGCCGCGTCGATTTTTGCCGGGGTGGCCGGTTTCGCCCTGTTGCATCACGCCGGCCGGCGCCGGCCGTCTGCCGAGCCCTGAGTTCTTCGGCGTCGGCCCCTCTCTTCGGGGATCGCCCCCCTTTTCCCTTGACTTATTCAGCTGTTTTGCTAACTTACCGGGCTTGATTTCACCTGGCCCAGGCCGCTGCCGGAGAACTGTCATGGACTACAAAGAGACCCTCAACCTGCCGCAGACCGACTTCCCCATGCGGGGCAACCTGCCCCAGCGCGAGCCGCAGACGCTCAAGCGCTGGGAGGAGATGGGGCTCTATGCAAAGATTGAAAAGGCCGGCCAGGACCGCCCCAACTTTACCATGCACGACGGCCCTCCCTACGCCAACGGCCACACCCACATCGGCCATGCCCTCAACAAGATCCTCAAGGACGTTGTCATGAAGAGCCGGCGCATGCAGGGCTTCTACGTCCCCTACGTGCCGGGCTGGGACTGCCACGGCCTGCCGATCGAACTGATGGTCGACAAGAAGCTCGGCAAGAAGAAGCTGGAGATGACCAAGGCGCAGGTGCGCAAGGAATGCCGCGCCTACGCCGCGGAGTGGGTCGGCATCCAGAGCGAGGAGTTCAAGCGCCTCGGGGTCTTCGGCGACTGGGAGCACCCCTACCTGACCATGCACACCAGCTACGAGGCGGCCACCGCCCGGGAACTCGCCCGCTTCGCCGAGCGGGGCGGCCTCTTCAAGGGCAAGAAGCCGATCCACTGGTGCTCCTCCTGCGTCACCGCGCTCGCCGAGGCCGAGGTCGAGTACGCCGACCACACCTCCCCCTCGATCTACGTCAAGTTCCCCTACGCCGGCACCCTCCCCGCCGAGGCGTCGGCCCTGGCAGGGAAGACGGTCTCCTTCGTTATCTGGACCACGACTCCCTGGACGATCCCCGCCAACCTCGGCATTTGCCTCAACCCCGAGCTCGACTACGTCGGCGTCGAGGTCGGCGGCGCCGACGGTGAGGTGCTGGTGATGGCCGAGGGGCTGTACGAGACGGTGCTGAAGGAACTCGGCATCGACGACTACCGGGTCATGGCGACCCTCAAATCCGCCGGCTTCGAGCGGCAGACCTGCCGCCATCCCTTCTACGACCGCGACTCCCTCATCGTCCTCGGCGACCACGTCACCCTCGAGGCCGGCACCGGCTGCGTCCACACCGCCCCCGGCCACGGCCAGGAGGACTACCAGGTCGGCCTGCAGTACGGCCTGGAGATCTACAACCCCGTCAACGACTACGGCAAGTACCGGGACGACGTCGAATTCTTCGGCGGCATGAAGATCACCGCCGCCAACGACGCCGTCTGCGCCAAGATGACCGAGGTCGGGGCGCTGCTCCAGGAAAGCAAGGTGACCCACAGCTATCCCCACTGCTGGCGCTGCAAGAAGCCGGTGATCTTCCGCGCCACCGAGCAGTGGTTCATCTCCATGGAGGCCAACACGCTGCGCGAGAAGGCCCTCGAGGAGATCGACCGGGTCAAATGGATCCCCGCCTGGGGGCACGACCGCATCTACAACATGGTCGAGAACCGCCCCGACTGGTGCATCAGCCGCCAGCGCTCCTGGGGGGTTCCGATCACCGTCTTCTACTGCGAGAAGTGCGGCGAGGCCCTCGCCGACGGCAAGACGATGCACCATGTCGCCGACCTCTTCGAGGAGGCCGGCAGCGACCTCTGGTACGAGAAGGAAGCGGCGGAGCTTCTCCCGGCGGGGACGGCCTGCCCGTCCTGCGGCCACGGCGCCTTCACCAAGGAGAGCGACATCCTCGACGTCTGGTTCGACTCCGGCGTCTCCCACGCCGCGGTCGTCGAGAAGCGCGACGAGCTCTCCACCCCCGCCGATCTCTACCTCGAGGGGAGCGACCAGCACCGCGGCTGGTTCCACTCGAGCCTCCTCGCTTCCGTCGGAACCCGGGATCAGGCCCCCTACAAGGCGGTCCTCACCCACGGCTTCGTCGTCGACGGCAAGGGGAAGAAGATGTCCAAGTCGACGGGGAACGTCGTCGCCCCGGAGGAGGTCATCAAGAAGTACGGCGTCGAGATCCTGCGCCTGTGGGTCGCCGCCCAGGACTACCGGGACGACATCCGCATCAGCCAGGAGATCCTGCAGCGCCTCTCCGACGCATACCGCCGGATCCGCAACACGGCCCGCTACATCCTCGGCAACATCCATGACTTCGACCCGTCCGCCGACAGCGTCCCCGACGGCGACCTGCTGGAGATCGACCGCTGGGCCCTCTCCAGGCTCGAGGGCCTGGTGAAGCGGGTCGAGCGTTCATACGGCGAGTACGAGTTCCACGTCCTCTATCACGCCGTGCACAACTTCTGCTCCGTTGACATGAGCGCTTTTTACCTCGATGTGCTCAAGGACCGGCTCTACACCGCGCCGAAAAAGAGTCTCGGGAGGCGCAGCGCCCAGACGGCCATGTACCGGATCCTCGACGCCCTGACACGGCTGATTGCCCCGGTCCTCTCCTTCACCGCCGACGAGATCTGGGCGGAGCTGCCCGGCGAACGCGAGGAAAGCGTACATCTGGCCGCTTTTCCCCGCTTCGTGGAGAGCCTCTTCGATGACCGGCTCGAGGAGCGCTACGGGCGTCTGCTCAAGGTGCGCTCCGACGTTTCCAAGGCCCTGGAGCTGGCCCGGGGCGAGAAAGTCGTCGGCCATTCCCTCGATGCCAGGGTCTTTATCGAGGCCCCCGCGGGCGAGTGGCGGGAGCTGCTCGAGGCCTACCGGGACGAGTTGGCGACCCTGTGCATCGTCTCCCAGGCCGAGCTCGCCGAGGGGCTGGAGGGGGCCGTCGCCGGCGAGGAGGTCGATGGCCTCAAGGTCCGTGTCGAGAAGGCCGGCGGCGATAAGTGCGAGCGCTGCTGGAACTATTCGCCGAGCGTTGGCGAGTCGGATGCCCATCCCACCGTCTGCGGCAGCTGCCGCGAAGCACTGGCTGGTTGATGATGATCTCTGCCCGCTACCGCACCCTGGCCTGGGTCAGCGCAATCGTCCTGATTCTGGATCAAGTCACCAAGCTCTACGTCGACAGCCGTTTCGTCCTTCACGAGTCGGTGACGGTGCTGGAGAACTTCCTCCACATCACCTATGTGCGCAACAAGGGGGCGGCTTTCGGCATCCTCGCCGACAACGCCCTGCGCCTGCCATTTTTTATCGGGGTCTCCCTCGTCGCCTGCATCGGCATTCTCTGGTACCTGCACCGCACCGGCGACAACCAGAAGTTGCTACATCTCGCCCTGGCCCTGATCTTCGGTGGGGCCATCGGCAACTTTATCGATCGGGTGCGCCTCGGCGAGGTCATCGACTTCATCTACGCCCACTGGTACGAACACTACTGGCCCGCCTTCAACGTCGCCGACTCGGCGATCTCCGTCGGGGTCGTGCTGCTGCTGGTCGACCTGTGGGTGGAGGAGCGTCGCAAGAAGGTTCCCTGAACGGGGAAAACCCCCTTGCCATTTCCCCTCGCTCGTGGTAAAAATGTCGGCCGGTCTTACGAGAGGACAAGTGTCGGGATGTAGCGCAGCCTGGTAGCGCACCTGCTTCGGGAGCAGGGGGCCGCTGGTTCGAATCCAGTCATCCCGACCATCTCTCTTTCCTGGCGAAAGCGGCTCCGGCCGCTTTTGTGCTTTATACCGGAATATTATGGGCATACTGACTCTGCTTCTTCTCGTCTCCTATCTTATCGGAGCCATCCCCACCGGGGTCCTGCTGACCCGTTTGGCGGGGGGAGGCGATGTCCGCCAGTCGGGCAGCGGCAACATTGGCGCTACCAATGTCTACCGGGTGGCGGGTCGCCGCCTCGGGGTGCTGACCCTGGCCGGGGACGCCCTCAAGGGGGTGCTGCCGGTTCTCTACGCCACCGCGGTCCTCGGCCTGGGCGACGCCCAGACCGGGCTCGTCGCCCTGGCGGCCTTTCTGGGGCACTGTTACCCCGTCTATCTCGGATTCAAGGGGGGCAAGGGGGTGGCTACAGCCCTTGGCATATTCCTCGTTCTCTCCCCCCTGTCCGTACTCGGAGCCTTTCTCCTTTTCGCTCTGCTGCTGTGGCGCTTCCGTTACATCTCCCTGGGATCGATCAGCGCCGCGGCGGTAATTCCTTTCCTGGTCCTGTTGGTCGAGGGCTCCCGGCCCCTGTTCCTTGCCACCCTGATCATAAGCGCCCTGGTGGTTCTGCGTCACCGGGGCAATATCGAGCGTCTTCTCAATGGCACCGAAAATCGCTTCAGAGCCTGAACGGCTGCTGGCGTAAGCGCTGGGCGACCTCATGGGCAAACGTACCATTACTCTCTGGATCCTGATCTCGGCCGTGATTCTGCCCCTCGTTTTGCTGGGCGGTGTTTTCGGCCTTTTTTTGTTTCGGCCGGTGGCCCCCCCGGGGGAGCGGCTGGTGACGGTCGCCCCGGGCCAGCCCTTCAACCAGGTGGCGACCCGACTCGAGAAAGAGGGGGTTGTCGACAGCGCCCTGGGGCTGAAGCTGCTGGCCCGCCTGCAGGGGGCGGCCCGCCAGGTCCAGGCCGGCAATTACGAGTTCTCCTCCCCCGCATCCCCCCGCGAGGTCCTGGCCCGCCTGGTCAGCGGCGATGTCCGACGGCTGCGCTTCACCGTTCCCGAGGGCCTGACCCTTGCGGAGATCGCGGCCAAGCTCGAAGCCGAGGGTTTCGGGCGGGCCCGCGCCTTTCTGGAACTGTCCGGCGACCAGGGCTTTATCCGTGGGCTCGATCTTCCCGGCCCGACCCTCGAGGGCTACCTCTTTCCCGAGACCTACACCGTGACCGCCGGAATGCCCGAACGGGAGCTGGTCGAGGCCATGGTCCGGGAGCTTCGCCGCCGCCTCTCCCCGGAGCTGGTCGCCCAGGCCACGGGGCGCGGGCTGAACGTCCACCAGCTCCTCACCCTTGCCTCCATTATTCAGAAGGAGGCCGGCAACCTGGCGGAAATGCCACTGATCTCCGCCGTCTTTCACAACCGGCTGAAGAGGGGCATCGCCCTGCAGGCCGACCCGACGGTGATCTACGGGGTGAAGGATTTTGACGGCAACCTCACCCGCAAGCATCTCAACACCCCTACCCCCTATAATACCTACCTTCGTCGGGGCCTGCCTCCGGGGCCGATTGCCAACCCGGGAGAGGACGCCCTGCGCGCCGCCGCCGAACCGGCTCCGGCGGAGTACCTTTACTTCGTCGCCCGCGGTGACGGAACCCATGCCTTCTCCTCCACCCTGCGCGAGCACAACCGGGCGGTTCGCAAATACCAGCTGCGGCGCTAACGTCTCCTGCCATCTTTTATCCGGTGTCCGTTCTTCCGCCCGTGCATGGCGGCACTTGCGGCAGCCCGAATCTCCCTGAATGGCGGTGCCAGCTGCTCGGCGGGCCGGAGCGAAGCGGTTTCGCAGCGGTGTGGACAACCCGCCGGAAGGTGCTAGACTTTCCAGGGTGTTGGATATCGAAAAGGAGGATGGATCTATGCTGCGCGTTCTGATTTTAGTGTCGATTCTCTCTTTGTCCCTGGCCGCCTGCGGGGAGAAAGAAAAGGCCAAAGCCCCGGCGGTCGAGCCCAGCCTGACTGCGCCGAAGACCGCCGAAACTTCGGGGCCGCCCCCGGCCGGGAAGAAAGCCCCCGCCCCTCGGATCCCGGTTGCTGAAAGGGCCGCGCCTTCTCCCTCGGAAGGGGCGGAGGCAGCCCCGGGCGAGGTCGTCGAAAAGATGGTCCCGCTGAGGGCCCTCGCTCCTGTCGCCCCTCATGCCGAACAGGAGGGCGATGTCGAATCCGAGGCGAAGCGGTTCCGGGTCGCTCCGCCGGAATCGGCGGCCCCCGAGGGCGGGGAGGAGTTGCTGCAGGCCGCCCGGGAGCAGACCCGGGAAGCCCGGACCCAGGTGGACAAGGCCTCGGAACTGATGCGCCGGGCCGGTAAGCAGACCGAGGCGACCACCCAGGAGGTCGAGCGCATCGCCCGGCAGGCCGAGCAGGCGCGGGAGAAGGCTCGGGAGGCCCAGGAAAAGGTAACGCGCATCAGCGACCGGGCCCGGGAGGTCACCGAGCAGGCGGCGTTGGTTCAGGATGAAGCCCGGGCGGTGGCCGGGCAGGTTCAGGGATTGGCGGGGCAGGTCCGGAATGTGGGAGAGCAGGTCCTGCAGCTGAAGACCCAGTCCCGGCAGGTCTCAGATCAGGCCGAGGCGATCATCGACCAGGCCCGGCAGGCCATTGACCAGGTGGAGAAGGCCAGCGCGCAAAGCCGCCAGTCCACCGAGCTGGTGGAGCAGGCGGCCCGGGAGTTGGCCGAGAGCGTTTCGGAGATCCTGCGCATGACCGGCGGCGCGGGGGCGCCGCAGGCCTTCGAGGAACTCTAAGTCAGGGGCGAGGGCGTACTGCCCGCCATTCGGGGCGCAGATGCTCGGTACTATGTTTCGTTAAACTGCGCGTTGTTACCAGATCGATATTTTTCGCCGTGACTTAGGGCACGGCGTTTTTTTGTGCCTGACAAATAGGTTGACGGTCTACGTCCTGGCCGGTCTCGTTCAGATGGGCCTGCCCTTGAGGATGCGCCACAACAGGTTTTTTTTCAGGATGGCAGAGCCGGTGATCACACCGGAGAGAAGGGCGCCTGCGACGCCGACCGTCACGATGTCCTGACCGGTCAAGAAAAGATTTTTTACGGGGGTCTGGGCCCGCAGCCAGTTCAGGCGAAAACGCTCCGGGGTGTGTTCGAGGCCGTAGATCTCGCCCCTCCGGTAATTGGAGAAATGCCTGGTCGACAGGGGGGTGGAGGCCACGCAGACTTCGACCCGACCTTTGACCTGGGGCAGGACCGAATACAGCTTCTGCAGCAGCTTCTCTTTCATTTCCTCCTTGAGGGCCTCGTAATCCGCCCCTCGCCCGCCCAACCTGCTCTTCTCCCACCGTTCGAACCAGTCGTAGGGACCGATCCCGAGGACCTGGATGCTCGCTTTGCCGGGATGTTTTTCCGCCCACTGCGAATCTCTTTTCGAGGGAAAGGAGATGTAGGCGAAGTAGGGGTCGCTGTCGGGGGCCCGGCGGAAGCGTCGGTAGTCGTCGTCCATATCGTAGCTGTCGTAGAGCCAATAGTTCGAGCCGGGCAGGGCGAGTTCCCGGTCCGAGCCGTTCAGGCCGAGGTAGACCCCGACGATGGCGGTGGATGGGCCGACCCGGGCCAGGTCGTCCCGCACCGGGCCGAGGCGGTTGTCCTTTGCCGGGAGAAGGTGCTCGAAGGTGTTGCGCGCACCGGCGTTGCTGATGGTCACGGCGGCGCGCAGTTCGTCCCCGTTGGTCATCCTGACGCAGACGGCCTTTCCCCTGTGCAGAAGGATCTCCTGAACGTCGGCTTTGACCACGACCCTGCCGCCGTTTTGCTCGATGACCGGGGCGATGGCCTCGTAGATGCCTGCGGAGCCTCCCCGCGGATAGCTTCCTCCGTCGAGATAATGCTCGGCCACCAGGGCGTGCACGGCAAAGCTGCTCTTTCGGGGGGGCAGGCCGTAATTGCCGTGCTGGGCGCAGAGGACGGAGATGAGCTTTTCGTTGCTCGTCAGGCCGTGAAGGACATCGTAGGTCGTTCGGTCGGAGTATCGGCGGAAGAGCCATTTCGGGACAATGCCTGCCACCTGGCTCAGCCGGGGATGCAGGGCTCGCTCGGCAAAGAACAGCCTGGCCAGGGGATCAATTTTTCCGAGAAGCCGGTAGTACTCGCGGATCGCTTTTTCCTCGGCGGGGAAATAGCCGATCATGCGCTCGATCTGTTTTTCGGGCCCGGTCTCGAAGTCGTAGACGTCTCCCGCGATAATGGCCCGGTCGTAGACGCTGTCCATGGAATCCCATTCCAGGCGCCCCTCGGCCAGATAGTCGAAGATCCTCTGGAGGTTGGTTCCGTGCTTGTGAAACTTGCCGACGTAATGGACCCCGGCGTCCCACTCGTAGCCTCCCTGGGAGAAGGTGTGGGTGAACCCGCCCGGGACATAGTGGCGTTCCAGGACCAGGACTTTTTTCCCCGCCCTGGCGAGGAGGGCCGCGCTCGTCAGGCCTCCCAGGCCGGAGCCGATGACCAGGGCGTCGTAGCTTTCCTTTGCCACTTCTGAGGAGTAGGGTTGCATGATGGTCCTAACTTGTCGGGACGGGAACCGGTTCAGCGATGATCCCGGCCTCCCCTGCCAGGGTCTTGGCGAGGCGCTTGGCCAAGGCGACAATGGTGAGGATGGGGGGCATGCGGCTCGCTTCGGGAAAGTGCTCTGCCGGCAGGACGCTGGCGTCGCACACGAAGAGGTTGTCCGCGGCGGTCTGCAGGTCTGTGCCGACCACGGTGCCGATGGCGGCGGTGCCGCCGGGGTGGGCGCCCTGGATCCTCGATTCGCCAAGGGAGGCGGGCGCCGCCCCCGCCTCGGCCAGGATTCGGCGGGAGATTGCGGCCCCTTCGGCCAGCCGCCTTCGGTCCCTGGCGGTCACCGGCTTCGAGAAGCTGCCGTCGGGAAGGACCCGACCGTTGGCCTCGTCGCTGATCTTGGTCATGATGCCGAGCATGTTGTGCGAAGGCCGCAGTGCGGTCGCCGGTCCGGTTTCCATGGAACGCGCCAGCCGGGGCTGGTTCATGAAGGGGGAGAGAAGGAATCCCCGGGAATGGTTCCCGAGCTCGACCAGCGCCATGACCGGTTCGCGGTCCTGGTGAAGGCCGTCCGTGACCCCGTAGGTGTTCCACATCAGGTCAAGGAAAAACCCCCCACCCGCCTCTTTTAACCGGGAACGCTGAAGGATGGCGGGGGTTTCAAGGCCCCCCGCAGCCAGGATGACGACCTTGGCGTCGATATCGAGCGGGCCGTCGGGGCCCACGCAGCGGACCCCCCTCGCTTTCCCCCGCTCCACCCGCACCTCCGTCACCCGGGCTTCGTAGAGGACCTTGGCGCCCAGCTTTTCCGCCTCCCGCAGGTAGTCCACGGCCGTCCACTTGGCCTGCCGCGCGCAGCCGAAGTGGCAGTGGCCGCACTTGTTGCATCGGTCGGTCTTGATGAACTTGGGCATCGGCCGCATCTCGTGGTCGAGCCTGCCCGCCGCTTCCCGTATTCGGAGCGAGCCTGGGGAAAGGAGCCGTTCATCGATGGGGGAGAGGCCCATCTCCTTTTCCGCCTCGGCGAACTCCTGTTCCAGGGCGACCCCCATCTCGGCCAGTTCCCGTTCCATGGAGCGGACGCCGTTGCCGCAGGAGATGACCGTGCTGCCTCCCGCCATCAGGGCTCGCCAGAGGATCACCCCCTCCTTCGAGCGGGGCGGGGAGAAGGGGCGTTTGCGGATCGCCCGGGGGACGACCCGGGGATAGTGCCGCAGGTCGAAAAAACGGTACCCGTCCAGGAAGGCCCCGACCTTGTCCCGTGCCTTCCCCCGCTCGATGACCAGGACCTGCCGGCCCCTTTTGGCCAGTTCCCGGGCCAGGGTCCCGCCGCCGGCTCCGGAGCCGACGATGAGGAAATCGCAGCTTGTTCCGCCCTTCACGGCGGGCATCAGGAGGCTCCCTGCATGGCGACGAAGTAGCTCTCGAAGGTTTTTACCAGCTCTTCGATGGGCCCCGCGGGCCGGGAAATCTCCTCTTCGGTTTCCCGGGAAATACAGTCGTTTTTCATGAATTCGACTCCGGCCCGGGCGCAGGCGTCGAGAATCCTCTGGTGCTCTGCGCGCCGGGGGTCGGCGCCGCCGAGGACGGAGAGGTCGCGGGACATGGGGACCAGGACGTTGCCGCCGGGCTGAAGCCAGAACACCTTCTGCATGGTCAGCATCGTCTCTTTGAACAGCACGAAGTTGTGCGCCCCGGGGAAAGCGCAGACCCCGATCACCGCCGAGGGGCGGTTCGCTTTGTAGGGCGGCGGGTGGGTCCATACGCCGTCGTTGATCGCCAGGTTCGATCCCGCCAGGCAGACCAGGCGCTCCATGGTGCGGGTCAGGTGGGACGCCACCCCGTAGACGTGGAGGGGGGAGGCGAGCACCACCCGGTCGGCCTGCCTGAACTTCTCGGCGATGAGGTTGCCGTCGTCCTTGGGGAAAACCTCGCATTTCTTCCATTGGCGGAAAAAACAGGCCAGCTCCCCCGCGCAGGGGGTGATGTCCATTTTGGACAGGTAGATCGTTTCAGTCGTGGCCCCGGCCTTCCGGCAACTGGAGAGGAAGGTCTCGAGGATCAGCTCTGTGATCCCCTTGTCGGCCCGCGGACTGGCGTTGAGGACCAGAATGTGCTCAGACATGCCCCCCCCCCTCCTGGCCCTGAATCACCAGGCTGACAGCCAAAAGGTCTTTATCCTCCTTCGTGCAGACCACGTTCACGATCTCCATTTCTGGGAGGTCGGGATAGCGGAAGAGCAGACGGGCGTCGTCTTGCGCCTGGACGAAGGCAGGAACCATCCGCTTCAGGCCGTTGGCTTTTTTCCCGGCCTCGAGCAGGGTCCAGACCCGGGTGGCGCTGATGTCGAAGGCCTCTTCCGTCGCCTGAGAGAGGCTCAAGGCCAGCCCGTAGCCGTCCGGGCCGAGAAGGCCGCGCCAGGTTTCGGCATCCCGGACGCTGACCGCCTCCATGTCGATTCCGACCGGGCCGGATCCGGCAAGGGCCAGGGACATCCCGTCGACATCGGACAGGGAGATGGAGGGCGCAGGGTGTTTTCGATCCTTCGTGGACCAGCCGAAGACCACCTCGGGCTTGCCTTCGGCGGAGTGGGCCAGGGTGAAGTCGGCGCCCGTCAAGCCCTCGTTGCCGGTGTTTCGGGCCAGGGCGAGAACCGCTCTTCGGGCGGCCAGCGTGTTGGCCAGAGAAGAGCCCTGCCGGCTCTCGGAAACCTGGTCGCGGATGCGCTTTTGCTCCCCGGCAGTCAGTTCGGCAAGGTCGTCGGCCTTCATGGTGCCGTGAGAGACGATGGCGAGGGTCAGGGGCGCCGCGATCAGCTGCTCCTGCGCCTGCTCTGCCAAACGGGCCAGTTCCAGCCAGTTCTTGACAGGTTTCTCCCCCAGGCCCGTTTCGGTCGCGGGGGCCCGCACGCTGAGCCCGTTGATGGTCTCCACGAGGTTGCCGTCGGCATCGAAGATGGCCAGGTCGGCGGTGAAGGCGCCATCGTCGTTGAGAGTCGCCCGGGTCCAGCAGGTCAGCTCTTCCCCTTCGAGGGGACGGCGGTAAAAACGGATTTCCTCCATCCCTTCAGGAAGGTAGCCCGGGGGCATGATCAGGGCCCCGGACTGCAGACAGGCGTCCCTGACCGCGGGGGAGGGTGAAGCCAGGGTCTGCTCCGACCCGCCATCGAAGTACTGGGCGCCCTCGGGAACGCGGATTCGGGTGATCGATTCCTCCGCGGTGGTAAACGTCAGAACCCCTGAGATGCGCCGGAAAAACTTGCCCTGGAAAAGCGGGGTCGGACTGAACTCCTCCGGGGCCACCGGAAGCGGAGCGGGCAGTTCGGGGCAGTTCGCCAGGGCGGCCTTCGGCGGATCGGGGAGGCCGAAGACGCACTCGACCTGGAAGTGATCCGCCTCGAACCCGTCAGCCTCCGAGCTCATGGCTACCCTGACAAGGGTCGTCTCGCCGTCGGGCGCCCCGGAATAGGCCATGGTGCGGACCCGCACCTCGGCATTCTCGGGAATGATCAGGGGGCGGTTGAAGCGGATGGCCCGAAGCACCGGCAGGTCCTGCCTGCCGCAGCAGGCCATGGCCGCCTCGGTCATGGCCTCCAATGCCATGACCCCGGGAAACATGGGGGTGCCGTCGAAGACGTGTTCCGGAATGTAAAGGTCCTTGACATGGGAGAGACTGGCCTCGGCGACCAGTTCCACGCCGGGCAGGAAACGGACCGGCTTCTCCAGAAAACGCATCTTCGGCAGGACCGGCGGCGGGTAGAGTTTGGCATCGATGGTGGCCCCGAGGGTGCCGGTGACGACGAAGGTCGATCCGCTCCAGGCCCGGCTGGCCAGGTTCCAGTAGGAGGCCGTCCCCTCGGCCACGGGAATCGAGGCGACCCCCCCCGAGCGCAATATGTCGATGGAGCCCGACTTGGCGCCGATGCCGATCTCTTCCCAGACCGAATAGCCGAGGGTCAGGGCGTGGAGACCGGGGTGGGCCTGGCGCAGGCTTTCCACAGCGCCGTCGAGCCAGGCGTTGGCGAATGTGTAGTCGGCCTGGCGGGCCATCCCGGTGCGGCCCAGGACCGAGCTGATGACGTGCAGGGTTTTGAGTTTCTCCAGGGACAGGGCCGACAGCAGGTTGTAGAGGCCGTGGGCCTTGATTCGGATGCAATGGAGGTAGCTCTCCATGTCCATGGAGCGGAATTCGGCGAATTTGGAAATGCCGGCTCCGTGAAGCAGGCCCGTGACCGTGCCGAGGTTGCGCTCCACGTCCTTGACCACGCCGGCAACGGCTTCGGCGTCGGTGACGTCGCACTGGAGGTAGAGATGCCTGATCCCTTCCATGCCCATTCGCTTCAGATTCCGCGCCAGTTCGTCCCCCTCGGCGTCTGCGGACGGCTCCGGCGGGGGCGACGATCCCAGCAGGGCGAGTTTTGTTCCGGTTTTGCGTCCCAGCTCCAGGGCCATTTCAAATGTGATCCCCTTGCCGCCGCCGGAGACCAGGATGACGTCGGTGCCGCCGATCCGGGGGGCGTCCCCGGAGGGCGTTTCGAGGGGCACTGCCGTGGGGGAGGTGCGCAGCTCGTCGGCATCGTAGTGGAATTCGATCCGGTCGCTTGCGGTGCCGAACTCGAGGACCGCGGTCTGGGCAAACTTCTCCGCACTCCAGGAATCCGGCATGGTGACCGATTTCCAGTGCAGCTTCTTGTGCTCGAGGGAGAGGGTTTTGAGCAGGGCGGCGCCTGCATCCATGTCCCGGGCCCGGTCATCGGCCGCTGCCGGCCGCAGGACAAGGCAGCGGAAACCGCTGTCCGCCGCCACCTTGTCGCTGAGGGCGCTGCGCAGGGTGGTGAAAAGGTCGGTGGCCAGACCTTCCACCCGGTCGGCGAACTCCTGCGCGGGGCAGTCGAGGAACATCCGCTCCTCCTCGGGGAGGATGATTGCAAGGGCCGCCGGGCCCTTTTCACCCGTTCCCGGTTCGGGCACGTTCCGAAATCCGAACTGCAGGACTGAAAAGCCGTTGTCCTCCAGGCTCCGCGCCAGCGCGAAAGCGCGGGGGCAGTCCGGCTCCGTCACGATCCAGACCGGGCCGGCCTCCTTGTGCGCGAGGGGCAGCTTGCGGTCCTGCTCCAGGGGGGCCGGCATCGGCCTGATGTGCAGCGAGCGGATGGTGCTGTCCAGTTCCTCCTCATCCCCTTCCTGCGCGGCCTGCTGATGACCGCCGAGCTCCGTGACCAGGTCGACGATGCTGGCGTTGGCCAGCACCCCCGGGTCGAGGGGGGCCTGCTTGCCCATGGCCCGGCTCAGGGTCAGGACAAGTTCCCCCGCCTTGATGGAGTCGAGGTTGAGGTCGTCGCGCAGGCGTTTTTCCGACTGGACGAACTCGGGAGAGAAGCCGGTTCTCTGCACGATCCAGTCGATGGCCATCTGCAGGGCCGACTCCTGGTCGACAACCTCGGGCTCCGTTTTCGTCGCGGCGGCAGGAGCTTTTGCGGCTTTCCCGGGCGACGCCGCGGGCCTGACCGGCTGGTCGCCGCTCTGGTGCTTGAAATCCAGGGCGATCAGGTCGCTGAGGAACTCCCCCCGGCGCTGCAGGTAGTCGGAGAAAATGGCGGGGTCCCCATCGGCGGGCAGCAGGCCGGCGGGAAGCCAGCCGCTGAGAGCCAGTGGTGTCTCCGGCTCGGGGACCGGCCGTTCGCAGGGGTTGACCAGGAGCTCCGGCCGGTAGTCCCGGTAGTCGAAGGGGCGGCTGAAGCGTTCTGCGAAAATGCGTTCGGTCTTGACCGGCACGCCCAGAACGTAGGCCCGGGCCAGCACCCGGTTCAGGTGGTGGAAATTGTCCTCGTTCTCCAGGTCCGTAGGGAGGCACTCGACGTTGTCCGCCCCGAGGGTGTCACGGACCAGGGAAGAGAGGACGGCGCCCGGGCCGACTTCGATCCAGAGGTCCGGCGTACATTCCCTCTGGATGTTGCTGACGGCTTCGCTGAAAAGGACCGGCTGGCGGATGTGGCCGGCGAGCAGTTCCCGGATGTCGCTGTCTGCCTCCAGGGGGCGGCCGGTCGCGGTGGAGTAGACGGTTCCGGCCGGGGGGGCGAAGGCAACCGACTCCAGCGCGGCGCGGAAGGCCTCTGCGGCCGGGGCGACGAAGTCGGAGTGGAAGGCGTGGGAGACCGGGAGGCGAATGGCCCTGACGGCCTCGCTTTTACAGAGTCCCAGGCACTGCTCGACCGCTTCGCTCGATCCGGAGACAACGGTCTGTCGTGGAGAGTTGTAGTTGGAGATGACCAGGGGGAGGCCGTGGCGCTCCAGGAGTTCCGTCACTTGCTCCGCCGGGGCCCCGAGGGCGGCCATGCCGCTGGCGTTGGGCGCGGCGATGTCGGTAATCGCCTGCCCGCGCAGGGCCGCGATGCGTACTGAGGTCGCCGGGTCGAAAGCGCCGCCGGCGCACAGGGCGCTGATCTCTCCGAGGCTGTGGCCGACGGCGACGTCGGGCTTCAGGCCGAAAAACTCCAGGCTTTCCAGGGCGAGCATGGAGGCGGCGACGATGGCCGGCTGCTGGAGACGGGTCTGGCGCAACTCGTCGCGCCAGCCGGCCCGGGTCGCCTCATCGGCCCCCCACAGGTCGCGCAGTACGCAGTCTTCGAGGCTGCCGCCTTGGAGTGAGGAGAAGCCGGCATCCATTTCCCCGGCGAGTTCCCGGGCGAAGGGGTAACGGCCCCGCCAGTGCTCGCCCATGTTGAGGCGTTGGGAGCCCTGGCCGGGAAAGAGAGCGGCCAGGCGCGGTTTTTCCCGGGCGGTCCCGGCGAAAATTCCCTGCCCGGGGTCGTCGAGTTCGGCCAGGGTGGCTTCCGCCGCGAGCTTCTCCGCCACTGTACGCAACTGCTCGGCCAGCTGCCAGGGGGAGTCGGAGACGATCGCCAGTCGCATCGCGCCGGCCGGTTTTTCAGCGGCCAGGGCCGCGGCCAGGTCGGTCAGCTCGGCCCGGCAGATCCGCTCGGCAACCGGGAGGAGCGTCTCTACCTGGTCCCTCAGGTCGCCCGGCTCGGCGCCGGCGAGGAGCAGGAGTTCGGAGCCCTGGTGGGAGCCGAGAAGCTCGAGGTCTTCCGGGGAAGGCTGGTCCTGCGGGTTGGCCTCTTCGAGGGTGATATGGGTGTTGATCCCGCCGAAGCCCATGGCGCTGACCGAGGCCCGGCGCGGTCCGTCTTCCGAAGCTGCCCAGGCCGCTCCGCGGATCTCCGGGCGCAGCTCGGAGAGGGGGACCCCGAAGGCGGGGTTGGGCCGCTGGCAGCTGACGGTCGGGGGAATCACCTTGCGCTGCAGGGAAAGGGTCGCCTTGATGAAGGCTGCCACCCCGGCGGCCGCCTTGCAGTGGCCGATGTTGGCCTTGATGCTGCCGATGCGGATATTCCCCTTTCCGGGGGAGTCGTCCAGGACGGAGCGGATGGCGCCGATCTCCGTCTTGTCGCCGAGGCTGGTGCCGGTGCCGTGTCCCTCGATCAGGCCGATCGAGCTGATCGGGTAGCCGGCCTTCTTGTAGGCCCGCTGCAGGGCGAGTGCCTGGCCCTCGACCTTGGGGGCGGTGATGCCGCCGCTGCCGTCCGAGGAGATCCCCCATCCCTTGATGGTGGCGTAGATCCGGCACCCGGCCGCCCGCGCGTAGTCTTCCCGGGCCAGGACCACGACGCCGCAGCCTTCCCCGGTGATCATCCCGGCGCCCCGCTCGTCGTAGGGACGGATGTCGTCCTTGGCCAGGGCCTTGGTCTTGGCGAAACCGACGATCTCGAAGGGGTCGAGGCTCACGTCCACTCCGCCGGCCAGGGCGACTTCCATCTCCCCGGCGACAATGGCGTTGCAGGCGTTGGTGACCGCCAGCAGGGAGGAGGAGCAGGCGCCGTCGACGACGTAGCCGCCGCCGCGGAAGTCGAAGTAGTTGCAGACCCGCCCGGCGATGACGTTGCCCATGCTCCCGGCGAGGTAGTCTTCGGTGATTTCCGGCAGGGGCGAAAGGCAGAAATGCTTGATCGCCTCGACCAGGGCGTCGGCGTCGTCCGCCCCGTAGGTCTGGGAGACGGCCCGGCGTACGGAACGTTCGATATAGGGCCAGCGGTTGCGCAGCAGGTAACTGCGGAAGAACTCGCCGGTTCCGCTGTTGCCGAGGATCACCCCCGCCTGGCTCTTGTAGAGTTTCGCAAGGTCCAGCCCGGAGTCCTCCAGGGCCTTCCGGGCGGTGTAAAGGGTCAGCCAGTGCACGATGTCCGAGACGTTTGCGGTGACGGGCGGGATGCCGAATTCCGTCGGATCGAAGGACCAGCCGCTGATCACCGCCATCTGGGTGCTGTAGGTTTTGCCCGGGGCCGTCGGGTCCGGATCGTAATAATCTGCCATCGGCAGGCGTTCGTCGGGCATCCGGCGGAAAAAGCGGCGACCCGCAAGTACGTTCTGCCATAATTCATCGAGGGAGAGGGCGCCGGGGTAGACGCAGTTCATGCCGATGACGGCGATGGATGGGGTGTTCATGGTGATGCTCCTTTCCTCTGGTGGCTCAACCTTCTTCAAAGATGGTCGCGTCGTCTCCGGTTTCGGCCCCCACCGGCCCCGGGCGTGCGGCGTTCAAAAAAACCGTTTCAGACGGAATCGGGCGAAGTCGTCCCGGGCCAGTCCGGCCAGTGGGTCGCCGTTCGGGATGTCGCTGAAGATGCGTCCTTCCACTTCCATTATCCAGTGCCGGCCGATGCGGCGGCTGGCTTCGAGGTTGAGCATGAGGGCGCCGTTGTCACGGTCCCAAAGGACGCCTGCGAGCAGTTCGCTGCTCTGAACGTCGTTCGGGCTCAGGCGCAGCCCCAGGAAGAGGTCGTCGTCCCAGGGGGTGACGGGGGCTTCGTCGTCGCGGCCGTCGTAGAGGTACTCACCGAGCAGGCCGAGATCGACGGCGCTGCCCCGGAGCCCGAAAAGGGTGTATTCGAAGCCTCCGACAAGGGCCCCGAAGCGCTTGCCCTGTCCGCTTCGGGTCATCGCCTCCAGCTTCCACAGCCAGCTTCCCTTGGTGGCCTGGAGGTCGAGGCTGGTCTGCCCGATGATGTCGTAATGCGGCACCAGGACGATCTTCCCCGATGCCTTGGGGGCGGGGACCAGGCGCGGCTCCCGGGATGTCCCCCGGAAATGGCCGAGGCCGATGTCCCAGTCCCCGAAAACACGGCTCCAGCGGCCGGCCCAGTCGATGCGGGCCTCTTCCCGCGAGGACTCGTAGGCCGCCTCGTCGGTATCGATCGGCAGAATTCCCCGCAGGCGGGCCCGGCCATCGGGGAAGGTGCGTTCCCGGAATCCGGGCAGGGCGAAGAGGCCGAAGGTTCCCCAGTCGGAGAGCAGGTTCAGGTTCGCCATCGGCTGACCCAGCTTCTCCTCGGCGTCCACGTCTTCGACCAGGTCGGTCTGGTTGACGATATCGATCAGGTGCCGGGACTCGGCCACCCCCCAGAAGACCTTGCCCAGGCCGAGGCGCAGGTCCCAGGAGCGCTCCAGGTGCAACCAGTTCAGTTCCCTCAGGTCGCCGTGGGTCCGCTGGTCATCGTCCGCGTCGAGGCGCAGGAAGGGGATCACCGTTATCCGGTCATTTCCATCGTTCCACTCGAGACGGATCTCGGGCTGCAGCTCCAGGGAGGGGGAGAGGGTGCTGCGCTCCTGCTCGGGGAAGGCCGGGCTGCGGGGAAAAACCCGCAGTTCGATGCCGCCGTAGCCGGACCATTCCCCGTTCGCGGCGGCCGTTCCGCTGGCGGCCAGAAGGACCAGGGTCGTTATAGCAAGGCAGAGCCTGAACATGGCCGGTTAGCGCAGGCGGCCCAGGGCGCCGCGTTCGAAGTCGGCCTCGTTCAAGGCGGTGCGAAACTGGTAGCTTTTCGCCAGCAGGCGGGTGCTTTTCCCGGTCTGGTCGTTTTCCATGGTGAGATCGTGGGCCCGCCAGTAGGTGCCGAGGTACTGGCGGTAGTCTTTGAAACTCAAGGTTTTGAGCAGCGAGCCTTTGCGGTCGTAGGAGACGATTTTGCGCAGGCGGTAGGCCTCCTTGTCGATCCAGGTCATCTGGCGGCTGTAGCACGATCCTTCATAGATCGGAAAGCGCTCCATCTTGTAGCAGGCGACATTGTCGCAAAGCTCTTCGCCGACGAAGCGGTAGGTGTATTTCGCCAGTTCCTGGGAGGCGAGGTCCTCGTAGGCGAACTCGCTGCCGACAAAGGGGCCCGACTTGTTGCGGGAGGAGATGCGCTTGGTGCGTTTGAGGGCCGGCAGGTAGAGCCACTGGTCGTCCGGTTCGGTGATCCGGGTATAGGTCAGAAGGGCGGTTCCCCGGATGTCCCCGGGGCGGTCAAAGATGATCAGGGCCTTGTCTCCGGCCGTCTCCTCGGGGACCTCGAGGGTCAGCATGCGCAGCTCTCGGTTGCTGGTTTGGCCCTGGCTGTTCTTCAGGATCATTTCCAGTTCGACGGTACTGTTGCCGAACCCCTGGTCCCTCCGGTCGGCCTCCCGGGCAATTTCCAGTCCTCTTTTCTCCGGCGTTTCGGCCAGGGCGTTAAAGGGAAGCAGGCTCAGCAGCATCCAGATCAGAACTCTTGGCATGGGACTTCTCCTCGGTTTTCATCAGCAGTGCGGGCAGAAAGAGCAGGTCGGTGGCCAGGGCCAGACCGATGGTGATGGCGGCCATCTGGCCCATGGCGGCGTTCATTTCGTAGGCGGACAGGGAAAGGACCAAAAAGCCGCCCAGCAGGACCAGGGTTGTGACGATCATGGCGGCGGCCACGCTCGAGAAGGCGTAGAGGGTCGCCTCTTGAGGGCTTTTGCCCAAAACCCGTCGGGCCCTCTGGTACTTGGTCATGAAGTGGATCGTGTCGTCGACCACGACGCCCAGGGTCATTCCCGCCACCATGGAGACGGAAATCCCGACCTGGCTGACCAGCAGCCCCCACACCCCGAAGGCCATGGCGGCCGGCACGAGGTTGGGGAGGATGCTGAGCAGGCCCAGCTTCACCGAGCGCAGGGCGGCAACCATGATCAGGGAGATCAGGGCCAGGGCTCCCAGCCAGCCGGGGAGCATGCTCGCGACGTTGCGGGCGGTGAGGTGGAAGAACATGACCGCCGGGCCGGTTCCCTCCACCTGCATGGAGACCGGGGCGTTGGCGCGCAGCCAGGTCCGGGCGCGCTCTTCCAGCGCGAGCATCTGGCGGGAGGTGATGTGGTGGAGGGTGACGGTCAGGCGGGTCGCCGATTTGTCCACGTTGATTCGGTCGTTCAGGTCGAGGCCGTAAGGCAGGGACATCTCGTAGAGCAGCAGGTACTGGGCCGCCAGGTCCCGCTTGTCCGGAAGGCGATGCCAGAGGGGGTCGTCGTCGTGCAGGTTCTGGTTGAGGCGCTTCATGGTGTCGGTGATGCTGTTGACGTGCACCGCCTCGGGCTGCTGCCGGTACCACTGAGCGAAGCGGTCGAGGACGGCGAGGAACGCCGGGTCGCTGATGCCTCCCGGTTCCCCGGCGTCAAGGGCGTACTCGACAGTGTAGATGCCGGTCAGGTGCTCGTTTGAGTAGTCGGTGGACCGGCGGAATTCGATGCTTTGGTCGAAGTATTCGATGAAGGCGTCATTCAGCTCGTTCCGGGGGATGAAGGATGCGAGGAGGAGCATCACCGCCGCGCTACCCCAGAGCAGGGAGCTTCTGTGCCTCACCACGGATCGGCCGAGAACGTTTATGGCCCCCCCTTCGCGGGCCTGCGCCCGGGGGGGGGCAAGGGGCAGGATCATCATCAGGGCCGGCAGAAGGGTCATCCCCAGGATGAAGGCGAGGGCAACTCCCAGGGCGACGATGTTTCCCAGGTCGCGGAAAGGGGGAGTGTCGCTGAAATTCATGCTCAGAAAGCCGATGGTCGTGGTCAGGCTGGTCAGAAAGACCGGTGCGAGATTGACCTGCAGGCTCTCCGTCATCGATTCAGCCCGGGCGAGGCCCTGACGAAGTCCCTGAAAGAAGCCGACCAGGATGTGGACGCAGTTGGCTACCGCCAGGGTGAGGATGATGGTCGGGGCCATGACCGAAGCCGGGGTCAGCTTGACGCCCGCCCAGCCGGCCAGGCCCATGGCCCCGGATATGGAGAGAGTGACGACCAGGGCCGAGGCGAACACCCCGGCCCAGGAGCGCAGCAACAGGGCGAGGAGGGCTGCCACGGCGGCGAACATGATCGGGACGAGGGTCCGCAGGTCGTGCTGGCTCGCCTCCCAGAAGGCCCGGTTCATCATCAGGTAGCCGGTCAGGTGAACGTCCATGCCGGGGTTGTCGTGGCGCACCTGCTGCGCCAGTTCCCGTGCCCGAAAAACAGCTTCTTGCACCTCCGAGCGGGGGTCACGACCGGGCAGCTGAACGGTGACATTGACCCCGGCGACGTCGGCTTCGGGGGAGATCAGCTGGTTCACGAGCCGAGGATCGTTCAGGGAGATTTTTTTCACCCTCGCCAGCTCCCGGCTGGAGAGGGAGGCGGGGTCGCGGACCAGATCCTCGACGACCAGTTCGTCTCCCTGGGAAAAGCTGTGCTGAAAGTTGGTGAGGGAATCGACCCGGGTCGAGTGGGGGATCTGCCAAGCGGCCTCGGTGAGGGATTTCAGGGCCGCGAGGGTTTGGGGGGTTAAGACCCCGCCGTCGGCCGGGTGAAGCACAAAGAGGATGTTGTCGACCTTGGTAAAGGTTTTCTGCAGGGATTCGAAGGCGGCAAGTTGAGGATTGTCTTCGCTGAAGAATACCCGATAATCTGTGGTGAATTCCAGAAGGCGAACGCCAGCAGAAAGGCCCGCGAAGACGCCCAGGGCCAGCAGGAGGGTCAGGAAGCGTCGGTGGATGATGCTTCGGGTGAACCGCTCAATCACCGCAATCTCCAAAAGACAGCTTCCGGTCAAGGAAGAGGGCTCAGAACTAATTAATGGGCGTGAGGGGCGGGATTAACTTTAAGCAACAAGAAAAATACAATTAAGCATAAAAAATTTGAGAATATAAATCAACAATAAACTTTACAATTAGGTGTGTTTTTGTGTGGGGGCATATTAGCGTCCAGCCGTAGTATGTGGGGGAAAACACCCTTATATTTATGTGTATTTTGTGTTTTTTTGAGGATAAATACCCATGCTTTTTGTTGATTTATGGTGGTAAATGGGTATTTGTCCCCAGCCCTGGGGGGCTTTTGGGGAGCTATGTGGGTCAAATGTCTCAAAAAGTTTGTTTTATGGATGGGTGTGGGGGAAAAGCCCCAGGGCCTTGGCCGGCCCGCAAGGAAGGGAGATCTGCCGCCCTGTCTCATTGGCGATCTGGACGGCGGGGATGGCTCCCCTTCCCTCTACGGCGGCAGGGGCGGGGGCTTTCGGCAGAGAGGGAGCAAGGGGGGGGGAGGGATGCAGAGCTTGGGGTGGCGGGAAGGGGGATCTAATGGTGTCTTTGGGGGAATGGTTCTTTAATGATCTCTTTTTTCAGTTGGTCGTACTCGTCCAGAGTGATCCGGTTGTCCTCGAGCAGCCTGGAGAGTCTCTCGAGTTCCCTGAGGCGCAGCGCCTCGGGGGATTCCAATTGATGGATCGGCCCGGAGTCCCCGGCATCGATGATGCGTCGATGGTCCTGGGGCTGGCCGATGCGGAAGGAGGCGACCCCTCCGAGAAAACTCACCTCCAGGGGACGGTCGCGAAAGGCAGGGTCGTTGATCACATCGCGCAGTTTGCGGTTGTTCTTCTTGATGAGGCGGTAAAAGTAGTAGCAGGAGACGAGGACCAGGAGGAGTCCGCCGAGCAGGATCCAGCCCATGTATTCAACGACCCCCCGGAAGAATACCACGGCCAGTCCGAGCAGCACGGCCAGAAGGGCGTGCAGGATAAGGACGAAGTAGGACAGGAAGATGCTGCTGAGGATCCCTTTTTCCTTTGGTTTCTGCTCGGTCATTGGAACCTTGCGGCAAGCCAGTCTTTTGCCGGGGGTTGAAAACGCGCACGGTCGGTAGAGGAAACAGTTTACCACAGCCTGCGGGGGGGCCGTGAAGGGAAAAAGGAAAGGCCCGCATCCTCTCTGGGGATGCAGGCCTCTGGATTTCATTTGGAAGGTTTTGCGAGAGTCAAGAGAGTTCGATGAGAACCGGGGTTTTCCCGCCGCTTTTCATGCGGCGGAACTCCAGGTGGCTGCCTGAGGTCTGGCCGAAATCGATTTCAGCATCCTCGGAGAAGTGACTGAGCATTTCTTTCAGTTCGCCGACGGTCAGTTTAATTCCGGAGTTGTTCATGGTACAGATCTCTCCTTCTTTAGACAATGTGATGCGAAATCGGGCAGGGGGAGAAATTATCCCTCTTCTGGTAGTTCAATGAAAACGAAGGGAGTATGCCAGAAAGAAACCAAGAATTCAAATAAAAAAATATTACAATTGAATTAGGGTTGAGCGGATTTCGAAAGGGGAACTCGTGTCACCGGTGGTTGGTTGCAGCTGTGAATCCTGAGCTGTTTGGGTCCCTGCGAAGGCGCCGCCGATGTCGGCTTGGCCACGCGCCGACGCAGGCCTGGCCTGCGTTAAGTCGAGGAGGCGCAACGCAGAGAACGGGCGACAGGGCCAGAATTAAGGGATAGGATTAACCGCACGGGACACTAGGTCAGGCCGAAGCGCTTGAGGGTCTCGGGCGGGGCCTGATCGAAGCGGGCGAATTCCATGGTGAAGGTGCCGCGGCCCTTGGTGGCGCTGCGCAGTTCGGTCATGTAGCCGAACATCTCGGACAGGGGGATCTTGGCGCGAATGACCTCGGTGCCGTTGCCCGACTGCATCCCCTCCACCTGGGCCCGCTTCTGCGGCAGGGTGCCGAGTACTTTGCCGGCGTGTTCGGCCGGGACGGTTAGCTCCAGATCCATGACCGGCTCCAGGAGGGTCGGTGCGGCCTTTCGACAGGCCATGACCAGCCCGCGTTGGGCGGCCGCCCGCAGCCCGTTTTCGGTTGTGACGCCGGCCTGAAAGGGGGCCTCCGCCACCTCGATCTCCACGTCGGTGAGGTGGTAGCCGGCCAGGGGGCCGGCGACGCAGGCCTGCTCAAGGCTATGCCGCAGGGCGCTTCTCAGCTCCTCGGGCAGGTCCGGTTCGGCGCCCTCGGGCAGAGAGACGCGCAGGCCTTCGCCCCGGGGCAGGGGGCGCAGCCGGAGCAGGACTTCGCCGCCGTGGACCTTGCCCTCGGTCTCGCGGTGAAAGATCTCACGGCGTTCGACCTCCCTTTGCAGAGTTTCCCGGTAGACCACCTGGGGGCGTCCGGTCTTTACCTTGACACCGAACTCCCGGGCCAGTCGATCGCAAACCACCTCCAGGTGGAGTTCGCCCATTCCGGTCAGGAGGGTCTGGCCGGTCTCCTCGTCTTCGTGCACCCTGAAGGTGGGATCCTCCCACTGGAGCTTTTCCAGGCTCGGCGTCAGCTTCTCCCGGTCCTCCAGGCTTTGAGGCTCAACGGCCAGGGAGACCACCGGTTCGGGGACGGCGAGGCCGTCCAGAAGCAGGGGGTTCTCGGGGCTGCACAGGGTGTCGCCGGTGAGGGCCTCCTTGAGGCCGGCGGCGGCGACGATGGCGCCGGCCCGTCCCTCGTCGAGGCGCTCGCGTTTGTGGGAATGCATGAGGAACAGTCGGGCGACCTTTTCCTGGCAGCCGCGCGCAGGGTTGAGTACCGTGTCCCCGGGCCTGAGGACCCCCGAATAGATCCGCAGGTAGGTGAGCTTGCGCCCTTCGTCGGAGCGCACTTTGAAGGCCAGGGCGCAGAGGGGAGCGTTCGACTCGCAGGTTAACCGTTCTGGCGGATCTTCTCCGTCCGGACGCTTGGCGATCACCGGCGGGGCGTCAAGGGGGGAGGGGAGAAAGGCCCCTATCGCGTCTAGCAGGGGCTGCACCCCCTTGTTGCGCAGGGCCGACCCGAAAACGACGGGGAAGATCCGGCAGGCCAGAGTGCCGCGGCGCAGGGCGGCCTGAAGGCGCTCTCCGGCAATGTCTTTGCCCTCCAGGAAGTCGGCAAGGACCGTGTCGTCAAAATCGGCAGCCGCCTCCACGACCTTCTCCCGGGCGGCGCGCACCTTTTCTCGGAGTTCGGCTGGCACCGGGGCGCTTTGCACCGACGCCCCCTGGTCCTGCTCGGAGAAGGTGAGGAGGCGTTCGGAGAGCAGGTCGATCACCCCGGCGAAGTCCGCCTCGCTCCCGGTCGGCAGCTGCAGGGGCACGGCCCTGGCCCCGAGCTGCTCCTCCATCTGGACAAGCACCTTGCCGGGATCGGCTCCGATCCGGTCCATTTTGTTGACCAGGCAGACCCGCGGCACGCTGTAGCGGTCGGCCTGACGCCATACCGATTCGCTCTGGGGCTGCACCCCCTCGACCGCGCTGAAGATGGCCACTGCACCGTCGAGCACCCGCAACGACCGTTCGACCTCGATGGTGAAGTCGATGTGCCCGGGGGTGTCGATGAGATTGACCCACAAATCTTTCCAGCGGCAGGTGGTGGCGCTGGCGGTGATGGTGATGCCCCGTTCGCGCTCCTGCTCCATCCAGTCCATGGTGGCGAAACCGTCGTGGACCTCGCCCATTTTGTGGATCTCGCCGGTGTAGTACAGGATGCGCTCGGAGACCGTGGTCTTGCCGGCGTCGATGTGGGAGATGATGCCGATATTGCGGATGCTCTGGAGGGGCGGCTGGGTCATGGGCTGGCCCTTGTCTGGGGGTGAGAAAGCCGTGCCGGGCGCGGCTAGGCGCTGAGTCCCTGGCGGATCTGGTAGAGGTTCTCCAGGTCCAGATGGTTGAGCTCGAAGTATTCCCGCTCCAACTCCTCGACGTAGAAACGGTCCAGGCCGCTGTTGGCGAGGAAGTCCTCGCGCAGGGCGATGTCCCGGTCGGCGACGATGTCGGGCAGGAGGTTGTGCAGGTAGACCGCTTCCTTCTTGATGTGGACGACCACGTCCCTGAAGAGCCCGGGGGGGATATCCTCTCCGGGCAGGCCTTTCTGGGACAGCTCCTGGGCGACTTCGGCCCGTAGGGCCTCCTGCTCCGCCCGGGTGTTGTAGCGGGAGTAGAAGTTGCGGATGCGGTCCTTGACGTGGACCAGAAGGACCTGGTAGTGCCGCTCCTCATCTGCGATGGCGCTGAGCTGGCGCTGGAGGTCCTGCACTGTCAGGCGACCGTCTTCGATGGCGATAAGGCCTTTCTGGAGCTTCTCGATCTTGCGGCGGCCGAAGCGGCCGAGGTACTTGTCTTGATGGACGCAGGAGAAGAAGAGGGTTTCGAAAAGATCGGGGGCCAGCTCCGCGAAGGCCTTTTTGTTGCCCAGCAGGCTGCGGATCATCTCCTCGGAGATGGGGATGTTCTCCATGAAGGCGAGCTTGTTGATCTGCTCCGAGGTGTTGTCGAAGCGGTCGAAGTAGGTGACGATGGAGGAGAAGATTTCCAGCAGTGAGATGTCGGCACCGTCCCGGATCTTTTCATCGCAGGCCTTGCCGGTCTCGAGCAGGATCTGTTCGAAGGTGGCGTCCCGGTTCTCGCTTGCCCGCCGCTTGGCGAACAGGAGCTTGATCATGTCCTCCTGGTTGATGCTGGCGTCGATCTGGCTTTCGTGGAGGAAGATGCCCTCGAGGATCTGGCGGGTCACGCTGAGGTAGTCCTGCTCCTCCAATTCGACGAGATGGTCGTACTGGAGCATCTCGTCCAATGTGTAGAAGAGGGCGAAGGGGATCTTGTTGCGCACCGAGAGGGTCTTGAGGCGGGTCAGCCGGGCGTTTTCGAGCTTGTCGATCTTTCCCCTGCGGTGGCAGCCGATAAGGATGTTCTTGTATTCGTCGACGATGCGGCGGTTGTCCGCATTTTTGTACATGACGTCGATGCGGACCCGCTCTTGCTGGTAGTTGTCGACCTTCAGGCGCTCTGCCTGATTGCCCAGCGTCTCGAAATCGGGGTCTGGGATCGCCTTGTTGGCGAAATAAAGGTCGTGGAAAGCCTGCTGGTAGGCTTTGTGGCGCTTGTGGATGAGCTTGATGAGATGGAAAGAACTGCGGTGCCCGAGGAGGCCGAAGATCTCGTCGAGGAGCTCGGTCTCTTCTCCCTCCCCCACGTGGTTGCTGCGTTTGAGGGTCTTGCCGAGCAGGCGCAGGATTCCTTCCTGCTGCTCCTTCAGTCGTCCGGAGACCGAGCCGGTGAGGAAGAAGAAATAGTTGGTCAGGGCGTTGCCCCGGAAGAAAATCTGCTCGTAACTCTGGAAACCCCCGGTTTGGTCGGTGAACTGGAGCCTGCCGCTTTCCCGGTAGGTGGTGCCGTACAGGACCAGGCGGTTGCGTACGTCCCCCTTGGCCAGGTCGGCGAGGGGCTGGTCGACGCCGAACATGTATTCGCAGAAGGTCCCGCCGTTGCCCCGGTGGCGAATCCCGTCGGGCCCGAGCACCAGTTCGTTGCCGGGGGAGAAGAAGCGCAGCCGGTCGCCCGCCACGTCGTAGAAGTGGCAGCCGAACGCATCCCGTGCCGCAGCGGTGGCAAAGAATTCGATGGTGTCGTTGAGGTGGCCGTGGAGCCGGATTTCCTGATGCATGGGACGCGTTCCCGATAAAGGTTTCCAAGTTTAAAGCGAAAACGGTCTGAAATTCAAGCGACTTTCGTCAGTTCCCAGCGGCGGCTTTCGGGGTGTCTTTCCCCGCGGCGTCCAGGAGCAGGCTCAGACTCTGTCCGTCCCGGGCCAGTTCCACCCCGGGGGGAAGGTCCGGGGCGTGGCGGGGATAGTCGACATCGTGGCTCAGGTGGGTGAGCAGGGTCCGTTTCGGGGCGAGGGCTTCGGCGACCTTCAGGGCCTGGGCGATGGTGAAGTGGGTGGCGTGGGGGCGGAACCTCAGGGCGTCGATAACCAGGGCTTCGAGGCCTCCCAGGAGGTCCCAGGATGATTTCGGGATGGCGCTGCAGTCGGCGAGATAGGCGAAGGGCCCGATCCGGTAGCCGAGGCACTGCCCGCTGCCGTGGCGCAGCGGGAGGGGCTCGATGGGCAGGCCGAACAGTCGGAAGGGAGCGCTCGCCTCGCGGGTCTCCAGGCGGGGGCGGTACCCCGGTTCCGCGCCGGCATCGAAGATGTAGGAGAATCTGCGGCGCAGGGTGGCGATGGTTTCGGCCGAACCGTAGACGGCGATGGCCGGTTCTCCCCGGCGATTGAAGGGCCGCAGGTCGTCGATGCCGTGGACATGGTCGGCGTGAGTGTGGGTGAAGAGGACCGCGTCGATGCGGGTGATGCCCTCGCGCAACGCCTGCTGGCGCAGGTCGGTGGATGCGTCGATGAGGATGTTTCTGCCGGCGAAGGAGAGCAGGGCGCTGCACCGGGTGCGGGAGTTCTCCGGCAGTCCGGAGGTGCAGACGGCGCAGGAGCAGCCCGGTACGGGAACCACGGTGCTGGTCCCTGCGCCGAGAATGGTGACTGTCAAGCGCTCGGGACTCATGCCTTGAAGGCGCCGACCTCCTCCTCGAGGGTGGTGGTCTGGTTGGAGAGGAGGTCCACCACTTGGTCCATTTCGGCGGTGCGCGAGGCGTTGCTCTCGGCGATGCTGCGGATGCTGGAGACCGCTTGGACCACCTGACTGCTGCGCTGGGTCTGCTCCCGGGTGGCCGCATCGATGCGCTCGATCATGGTGCGGATCCGCTCCATGTTGGCGTTGATCTGGCGACTGCCCTTGGTCTGCTCGCCGGTGCTGAGTTTGACCTGGGAGGCGATTTCCTTCATTGACTCGGAGGCCAGGGCGAGCTGCCGGGTTCCGTCGGTCTGCTGCTTGATGGCGGTGGCGATCTGTCCCAGCATGGCCGAAACCTGATTGATGGAGTCGGTGATCTGGCGGCTGCCCCGTGCCTGCTCCTGGGTGGCCCGGACGATGCTGCGCACCTGCTCGCTCGACTTGACGGTGCTGATGTGAATCTTCTCCAGGGCTCCCCCGGCGGCCTGGGAGCGGCTCACTTCCTGGTGCACCCGTTCGCTGCCGGCCTTCATGGTCGCCACCGCCTCCCGGGTGCCGGTCTGCAGGTTGTTGATGATCGAGCCGATCTCCCGGGTGGAGACGGCGGTGCGGTCGGCCAGTTCGCGGATTTCGTCTGCGACCACCGCGAAGCCCTTGCCGTGCTCGCCGGCCTGGGCCGCGATGATGGCGGCGTTGAGGGCCAGCAGGCTGGTCTGGTCGGCCACATCGTCGATGACGGTGAGGATCTTGCCGATGGCGTTGGACTGGTTGCCCAGTTCCTGGATGACGGTGCAGGCGCGATCGACGGTTTCGCGGATGGCCCCGATGCCGGCGATCGTGGCGTCCACCGCTTCCTTGCCCTTGCGCGCGTCCTCGGTGGCCTCTTCGGAGAGGCGGTTGGTTATCTCGGCGTTCTCCTCGACCTCCTTGATGGAGGCGTCCATCTCGATGATGGAGGAGGCGGTCGATTCGGTGGCGGCGGAGAGGTGGTCCACGTTCTCGGCGACCTGGTGGCTCGTGATCGACATTTCGCTGATTGAGCTGGAGACTTCCTCGACGGTGGCGAAGAGCTTTTCCATCTGCGAGGCGATCTCTTCGATGGTGGCCCCCAGCTCCAGGGTCGCCGAGGAGCTCTCCTCGGAGGCGTCGACGAGGGAGCTGGTGCTCTCGGCGATGCCGCTCACCGCCCCGTCGATGCCCTGGATGGCCCGGAAGGACTCCTCCAGGGCCTGGGCCTGGCGCACCGCCCCGTCGTTGACCTCGGCCGAGGAACGGCGGATCTTGTCCGTCGCCTCCACCAGGCCGTTGGAGACCTTGCGGGTGCGTTGGACCATGTCCCGCTGCCGCGCTACGAAGCGGTTGAAGTTCCCGGCGAGTTCGCCCACCTCGTCCCGGGATGTCACTTCCAGGGACTTGGTCAGGTCGGCCTCTCCCTCGGCAATTCCCTTGAGGTTTTCCACGACCTCCGCCAGGGGACGGGTGATTTGCCCGGCGATGGTGATGCCGATCAGGGTTGCCACGAGGCCTGCTGCGGCCAGGATCCCGAAGAGGGCCTGACTCATGCGGTTGCGGGCGTAAATTAGTTCTGAGCGGTTGAGGGCCATGAGCGCGCCGCGCTTGGCCCCGCCGAGGGAGTTGGTGAACAGGGCATGGGAGACGCCTTCGAGTTCGGCCTCGCGCTGGTCGCCGGAGAGGACTTTCGAGATGTCGACGGAGGCCAGTCCAGCGACCGTCGAGGCGATGACGCCGCTTCCATCGAAAAAGGCGATTTCCGCCCCGCTGCCCGACTTGACCTTGTTGGCAAAACCTTCGTCGAGAAAGGTGACCCCGACGAGGTGGCCGACCGTCTCGTCGTCAAGGTAGACCGGGGTGGCGGCAACGATGGAGAAGCGGGTGTCGAATTCCCCGACCTCGAAATAGAAATCCCCTTCCAGGCTCGCTTCGACCACGGGATGGTCAATGCCGGAGACCTGGGGAAGGTCGTTCCCGGGCAGAGACCTCAGCATGATCTTTCCCTCCCGGTCCAGGACTTCCAGAAGGTCGAAGTTGTAGCGCTTGTGGGCCTCGTCGGCCACCCCCTGCAGGGGGGCGGTCAGGCCCGTATCGGCGGCCTCTCTGACCGCCTCGGACACGCCTTCCTTGACTGCCAGGAGCTGGATGTAGTTGCCCTGCTCCAGTTGGGCGTAGGTGGTTGTGCGCTCCACGAAGTTGGCGACGTCATTGGTGCGCCGTTCCATGGCTCCTTCCATCTGCTGATTGGAGAGGTAGGAGACGATGAGAAGGGTGGCGGCCACCGGGATGACCGAGAGGATGACCAGCGGAAGCAGGATTTTCCAGCGCAGGCTGAACCTCTTGTATATCATAAGCACCTTCTTGGTTGGGTATTGTCGGATCGAAGCAGGGCAGGCAGGGACCCCTGATGCTCCCGGGTAAAATAGCATCAGCAGGCAAGGGTTGACAACAGTTAATCCTTGCAGCCTCTCGGGGAATGCATCACGAAGTTCTCCGCTACCATCGCCTTTCTCTTCTCTTTTCGGCCATCGGGTGCGGTTAATTTATATCTGCCTGAGCCTTGGCCTCTCTCTGCGACCTTTTCCGAGGAGTTTTTCCGGGAGGGGTCGCTGAGAAGACTTCGCCCCCCCCTTTCTTGACAACGGTCGGGGACCTGTTAGCTTGATTTCAAGGGACGCTTCTGCTCCGGGAAAGAGAGATGCCACCATGCCCATGAATATGCCCAAAGTCACCGACTGTTCGGTTTCCGACTGTGCCTACAACGACAAGCACGCCTGTCACGCCATGGCTATTACTGTGGGGGAGAAGCCCAGTGAGCCGGTCTGCGACACCTATTTTCAGTCATCCATCCACGGCGGAGTGAGGGACATGAACGCCGGGGTCGGAGCCTGCAAATCCTATGACTGCCAGCACAACACGGATTTCGAGTGCATGGCCCCCAATGTCCACATCGCCATGAAAGGCAGCCAGCCGGACTGCCTCGATTTCGAGCCCCGCTGATTCGATTCAACCCTAGGCGGAGCAGAAGCCTCTTGCTGTCTCTGACGGCGCAAATTCGAAGTAAAAGACCAGTCACTGGCCCCGCGGAGGAGGATCCTCCCGGGGTTTTTTGCGGCCACTTTCGGAGGAGGCAGGGGCTAGTCGATGGTGAAGAGCGGCTGGCTGATGGTTTCGGCGCGGCAGAGGGGGCACTTGCCCGGCCTTTTCAGGCGTTCCCGCTTGCGGAACACGAAGCCGCACTGCCGGCAGGCGGCGGGAGTGATTCGAAGTTGCCGGGGGGCGTTGCGAAGGGTATGCTGGACGTGCTCCAGGTGGACGAAGACCTCCTTTTCGGCAATGCCGAGGGCCGCCGAGATCTCCATGGAGTTCAGGGACTGCTTTTCCAGCAGGTCGAGGAGCTGCCTGCGGAGGGTGTCCCTTCGCAGGGGCGGAACCGTTGCGGGCTTCGGCTTGGTTTCCATGGGGGCCTTCCTAGGGTAAGATTGTAATGCGTCTTTGGTGCCATTATACAGCAGGAGGCGACGGCCAACCATGATTCTTCAGGAGCAGCAGAGTGAAGCCGCCAAGGGGATTGCAGCGGCCAATCGGGGAGAGACTCTGCTTGCTCTGGTCCACCTGGAGAAGGTCGCAGCCCAGCACCTCTCCCCCTCGGCGGCCTCCACCCTCGGCTATTGCCTGGCCAAAGAGCGCCGCCAGATGCAGAAGGCCGTTCAGCTCTGCACCGAAGCCATGCGCCGGGAGCCGAACAACGCCCTCCATCATTTCAACCTGGGGCGGGTTTACCTGCTGGCCGGGCAGAAGGAGAAGGCCATCAAGACTTTCCGGCGCGGTCTGAAGCGGGGACGCAACCCCCGGATCGTGGCGGCGCTGAAGCAGCTCGGCCTCCGCGATGAGCCGATCGTACACTTTCTGGATCGGGAACACCCGCTGAACAAGTACCTCGGCTTGGTATGCAAAAAGCTGGGGCTGAGATGAGGTTTCTGCCGGGGAGGCCGCCTCTTTGCGGCGGAGCGGCGTTTTCATGTATTTTTTTCTCAAAGTCGTAATCTCCGCACTGGTGATCGCCGGGGTGTCCGAAGTGGCCCGGCGCCACACCCCCCTGGCGGCCATTCTCGCCTCCCTTCCCCTGACCTCCATCCTGGCCCTGCTCTGGCTTTACCACGACACCCTGGACATCCAGGTGGTCAGCGACCTGACCGGGCAGATCTTCTGGGCCCTGCTGCCGTCGCTCCTCTTTTTCCTGATCCTTCCACGGCTGCTGCGGGGAGGGATGCCCTTTGTCCCGGCCCTTCTTTTAGCCGTTCTATTGATGGTGTGCGCCTACGCCCTTTATGCCGGGGTGCTGAAGAGGCTCGGGGTCGATCTTTAAAGAGATGATTGAAAAGGGGGGCGATGCGGGCTAGACTTTGATTTCATGAGTCCTTCTTTCCCCAGCTGTCCTTCTCCCCATCCGCGAGATGGCGGCCGTTTGAGCCGGCGGGTCGTGTTGCCGACCGTCTGGGCAGAGGGCGTGGGCCCAGCCTGGCCGGTCGAATCTCCCAGCCCGGCGGGGCGACCGGGGGGCTGGCCGCTTTTATGCGGCGCCTCGCCAGGCCTCTCTCTGAAAGGTACCGACTTGCGGAGCAGGTTCCGGAAAATCTGATTCGCCGCTACGGTTCCCGCACCCCCCCCGGCTTCTCTCCCTGCTGGAGCGAGAGTCCGACCTGAGCCGCCCCTCGCCGAAGGCTCGTCCCTGCTGGCGGTGCAGGTGGCCTACGCCGTCGATTTCGCGTTGGCCCGCACCCCGGAGGACGTGCTGCGCGGCGTACCTCCCCGGCCCTGGAGGGGGCGGGGGGTGAGCGAACTCGATGGCGTGGTTCGGAGCGTGGCCGACCGCCTTCACGCCGGGCCCGAACAATGCCGCAATTGATGGGAACGTTACCGAAGCAAATATCCCACCCAGGAAAGGACCACCGATGGATATCAAGGTCAAAAAGGCCGATCCGCTGAAACAGAAAACCCCCTGCCTGGTTCTGGCGGTTTATGAAGGCAAGCTCGCCACGTCCTTGCTCAAGGATCTTGACAGGGCCCTGGGGGGGGCTCTCGGCCGGGCCGGGCGGGCGGGGGAGTTCGCCGGAAAGCATCGGCAGACCCTGATGCTGCATGGCGGCCCCGCACTTGCCGCCGAGCGGGTTCTGCTGGTGGGGCTCGGAAAAGAGAAGGGGTCGGGGTTTGAGCATCTGCGCCAGGCCGCGGGGACTGCGGGCACCTTTCTGCAGGAGCGCAAAATTACCGGTTTATCGGTGGGGCTGGAGTCCTTCGCCGTGCGCGGAGACAGCCCCGAGAGAAGGGCGCAGGCGGTGACCGAGGGGCTTCTGCTGGGCACCTACCGCTTCGACCGCTACCGCAAGGAGAAGGCCGAAGAACTGCCCCCCTCCCTCAAACAGATTAATCTCCTGACAGGGGACCAGGCCCAGGCCCGCGAGAGCCGCAAGGGGGTGGAGAATGCACAGGCCATCTGCCGGGGAGTCGCTTTGGCCCGCGACCTGGTCAACGAGCCGGGCAACGTCAAGGCGCCCGAATACCTTGCCCAGTGCGCCCGGGACCTGGCCCGGGAGGCGGGCCTGGGGTGTACGGTTCTCGGGCCCCGGGAGGTGGAGGAGGAAGGGTTCGGGGCGATGCTCGGGGTGGCTCAGGGCAGCGTCCGGGAGCCGCGGCTCATCGTCCTGGAGTACCGGGGCGGCAACGGAGACGCCAGTCCCATCGCCTTGGTGGGCAAGGGCGTGACCTTCGATGCCGGGGGGATCTCCCTCAAACCGGCCGAGAAGATGGACGAGATGAAAATGGACATGGCGGGGGCTGCGGCGGTTCTCGGCACTCTGCTGGCGGCCTCCCTTCTGAAACTGCCGGTCAACCTCGTGGGGATCGTCCCCGCGGTGGAGAACATGCCTTCGGGAAGCGCCATCCGTCCCGGGGATATTTTGACCTCCCTCTCCGGGCGAACCATTGAGGTGCTCAACACCGATGCCGAGGGGCGGCTCATCCTGGCCGACGCCCTGACCTATGCGAAGCGTTTCAACCCCCGGGTGGTCATCGACCTGGCGACCCTCACCGGAGCCTGCATTATCGCTCTCGGCCATCACGCCACCGCCGTGCTGGGCAACCACAAGGGGTTGGTCAGGCAGCTGGTGCGGGCCGGGGGGGAGTGCGGAGAGCGGCTCTGGGAGCTCCCCCTCTGGGACGATTACGCGGCCCAGCTCAAAAGCGAAGTGGCCGACGTCAAGAACATCGGCGGCCGGCCGGCAGGCACGATCACGGCGGCGGCATTCCTGCAGAAATTCGCTTCCGACTTCACCTGGGCGCATCTTGACATCGCCGGGACGGCCTGGGAGGAGAAGGGGCGGGCCTATATCCCCAGGGGGGGGACCGGCGTCGGGGTCCGACTGCTGCTGGAGTACCTGAAATAGGCCCTTGGCTGGGAGCGGGGTCGCGGCTCTCCTTGACCGGAGCGTCCTTTGTGGTAGATTTCATGGCATGACAGTGATTTTCTCATGAAGGTGTGCCGACCTGCCGGAAGAAGAGGGCGGGGAACGAGAAGGAGGCTGTTTGCTCAGGTACTGTGCATGGTGCGGTGAATACCAGGGGGCCACGTCAGCCAAGGGACACCAGATCCGCAAGAACGTGTGCGAACTCGACACCGCTACGATTTGCCCTTCCTGCATGGATCGACTGAGGCGGGAAGTGTCCGAGGGGCCGGCCCAGCAGGTCTGAGGAAAAGGGCGGGACCGGGGACCGAATGTCAGGGAATGGGCCTGTCTGGGGAGGCTTGTCCTCTTTTTTTGTCCGAATCCCAATAAAAGTATGAATTTTTTAACAAGATTGGTTGATTTTTTTTGACAACCCGATAAAAATATGGAAGGCAAAGGTTTCCGGGGCTCCCGGGGTATGTAGGTGTTTTATCAAGACAGGAGAGGATGATGACGACGAAGGGTACTGTGAAGTTGTTCAATGATGCTAAAGGTTTCGGTTTTATTCAGCAGGAGGAGGGGCCCGACGTATTTGTGCACTTTTCCGCTATCGACATGGACGGGTTCAAGACCCTGGCCGAGGGGGACGAAGTCGCCTTCACAATCATCGACGGGCCCAAGGGGCCCCAGGCCCAGAACGTGAATCGTCACTGAGCGATATTTCAGTTTCAAAAGGAAAAGGCCCCGCCACCCGGCGGGGCCTTTTTTCATTCCGGCGCAGGGGCTTGGCCGTTGCCTTCCTGTGCAGGATTTCCCCTTGGCGCAGGGTGCTAAAACAAGGTAAGATCGTTGGCCCGGAGCGCACCCCGCCCGGGCCACGAAACATCTACCGGAGGGATCAAAGACGATGAGCAGCGAGGGCAACAAGATCATCTATTCGATGATGCGGGTCAGCAAAAACTACGACAAAAAGCCGGTTATCAGGGATATTTCCCTGTCCTACTTCTACGGCGCCAAGATCGGTGTGCTCGGCCTCAACGGTTCCGGCAAGAGTTCTTTGCTGCGCATCATGGCCGGGGTGGACAAGGAGGTCAACGGCGAAGCGGTCCTCTCCGCCGGCTACAGCGTCGGTTTCCTGGAGCAGGAGCCGCTGGTGGACGTCGACAAGACCGTGCGCCAGGTGGTCGAGGAGGGGGTTCAGGAGACCGTCGATCTTCTTCAGGAGTTCGAGCAGATCAATCTTCAGTTCGCCGAGCCGATGAGCGACGACGAGATGGCCAAGCTCTGCGACCGCCAGGCGGCCGTGCAGGAGAAACTCGACGCCCTCGACGCCTGGGACCTCGACAGCCGCCTCGAGATGGCCATGGACGCCCTGCGCTGCCCGCCGGGTGACGCCTCCGTCGAGGTCCTCTCCGGGGGGGAGCGGCGCCGGGTGGCCCTGTGCCGGCTACTGCTGCAGAAACCGGACATCCTGCTCCTCGACGAGCCGACCAACCACCTCGACGCCGAGAGCGTGGCCTGGCTCGAGCATCACCTGCAGCAGTACCCCGGCACCGTCATTGCCGTCACCCACGATCGCTATTTCCTCGACAACGTCGCCGGCTGGATTCTCGAACTCGATCGCGGCCACGGCATTCCCTGGAAGGGTAACTACTCCTCCTGGCTCGAGCAGAAGCAGGAGCGGCTGCGCCGCGAGGAGAAGGCCGAGGGGGCCCGGCAGAAGACGCTGGAGCGGGAGCTTGAGTGGATCCGCATGAGCCCCAAGGGGCGCCACGCCAAGAGCCAGGCCCGCATTACCGCTTATGAGAACCTTGTTTCCCAGGAAAATGAAAAGCAGGGCAGGGATCTCGAGCTCTTTATCCCGCCGGGGCCGCGCCTTGGCAACGTGGTTATCGAGGCGCAGGGTGTGGCCAAGGCCTTCGGCGACAAGCTCCTCTTCGAGGACCTCGGTTTCCGTTTGCCCCCCGGCGGCATCGTCGGCGTCATCGGCCCCAACGGCGCCGGCAAGACGACCCTTTTCCGCCTCATTACCGGACAGGAGCAGGCCGATGTCGGGGCCTTTCGAACCGGCGAGACGGTCCGGCTGGCCTATGTCGACCAGGGCCGTGAGCTTGACCCGGGCAAGACCATCTGGGAAGAGATCACCGGGGGACAGGAACAGATCGAGCTCGGCCGGCAGTTGGTCAATTCCCGCGGCTACGTGTCCCGCTTCAACTTTTCGGGAAGCGACCAGCAAAAAAGGGTGGGGATGCTCTCCGGCGGCGAACGCAACCGGGTCCATCTGGCCAAAATGCTTCGCGAGGGGGCCAATGTCATTCTCCTCGACGAACCGACCAACGACCTGGACGTCAACACCATGCGCGCGCTGGAGGAGGGCCTGGAGAACTTCGGCGGCTGCGCGGTCGTCATCAGCCACGACCGCTGGTTTCTCGACCGCATCGCCACCCACATCCTCGCCTTCGAGGGGGACAGTAAGGTGGTGTGGTTCGAAGGCAACTATTCCGAGTACGAGGCCGACCGAAGGAAGCGTCTCGGCGCCGAAGCCGACCGGCCTCATCGCATCAAGTACCGGCAACTGACCCGCTAGTGCGGGCGGGGAGGGGGCTTTCGTGACCGGGGAAGGCGGCCAGGCTCGGCGGTTTGTTCTTTGCATTCTCTGGGCCCTCGGGCTTCTCTTCGGGATCTCCGTCGGCCCTGGGCATGCGGGCGGGCAGGTCTCTGTCCCGAAGCCTTTCCCGCAGCCGGACGGCTTCTCCGTCGGGGTTCGCGAGGAACTGGTCCGGGAGCCGGTCTTCGGGGGCCATGTCCTGATCCGCGAAGCGGGGGATGGGCAGCGGGGGACGATCGTTTTGATCCACGGCGTCGGCGATGAGGGGTCGGCGGTTTTGGACGGGCTCCTTCCCGTCCTCGCTCGGGACTACCGGGTTGTCGCCTGCGACCTTCCCGGCTTCGGCCGCTCCAGCAAGGCGAATCTCCTCTACAGCCCCGAGCGCTACACGGCTTTTTTGCGATGGCTGGTCGCGAGCCGGGTGCAGGGACCCTATGTGGTGGTCGGCCATTCCCTCGGGGGGGCTTTAGCTCTTCATTTTGCGGCGACCCGGCCGGAGGGGCTGCAGCGCCTGGTGCTGGTAAACGTGGCGGGGATACTGCACCGCACCGCCCTGACCCGGTTCATGATCCATCTCAAGATCGGGAAGCTTCAGGATCGGGAGGCGATGCCGGCCCCCCTGGCCTGGCTGGGGCGGCTCTTCGGCAAGCTGGTCGAGAAGATGCCCGAGCCTCCTGTCGACCTCGATGCTGTCCTGGAGCGGGAATCCCTGCGCGAAAAGGTTCTCGGCGGCGATCCGGCCAAGATCGCCGGACTGGCCCTGGTTCAGGCCAACTTCGCCCCGGTGCTGGAGAGGGTCTCCGTGCCGAGCTACCTCCTTTGGGGTGAGGATGACCGGGTTGCGCCACTGCGCACCGGCCGCCTCCTTGCCGCCCGCCTGCCGGAAGCCCGCCTGAAGGTGATTCCCGGCGGCGGTCATGTGCCCATGACCCTCCGGCCCGCTCTCTTCGAAGAGGCCCTGCGGGGTGCTCTCTCCGCTCCTTTTCGCGAACCTGATCAGAAGGAGATTCCCGGAGATCGGGTGGGGCTTTGCCGCGACCAGGAAGCGATTACCTTTACCGGTTCCTACCGGCGCATCGAGGTGGAGCGTTGTCGGAAGGTGCGCCTGGTCGGCGTGGCGGCCGCCGAGGTGAAGATTCTCGGTTCGGAGGTGTCCATCGAAAACAGTCGGATCGTCGGCGAGGGAGTGGGGCTGGCGGTGACCGGTTCCAGGGTCACCGCGACCGCGCTCGACATCCGGTCGGACGTGGGCATCGAGTCCTCTGCCAGCACCCTTGACCTGGCCGGAGTCCGGATCGAGGCCGCCTCCCGGGCCGTGCGGGGGCTGCGCCCCTCGCGCCTGCTTTTCTCCGTCAGCCGGGTCGATAGTCCCGATTACGAGGCCTATTTTCACGGTCCCTGGGAGGTCTCCTCCCGCCAGCCCCTCTGATGAAGCGGATTCCGAAAATAGAGATGCCGAGCGGGCGCCCACGGGCGCCCGCTCGGCGTTTGGGCGTTTGCCCTGCAGGGGGGGGCACGCCGTTCAGATGTCCGAAAAGGCTCGGGCGAGATCGTTGTCGATGACGTAGATGCAGACAGCCTGGGCCCCGGCCTTTGTGTAGCGGAAGCGGCTGCAGAGGTTGCCGATCAGGAAGGTGACGTCGTCGCGGATCTTCTTGTCGTAGGTCTTGAAGGCGGGCTTGTCGAGGTCCCTGACCGCCCGGCGGAAGTTCTCGTTGGCGAGGAAGGGATCGAGGACCTTCTCCTTGAGGTGGTGGACGTACTGCTCGTGCAGGCTCCCGAAGAGCCGCGTCTCGGCGACGGCCCTGCCTTCGGCGAGGATCTCCTGGGTGATGGTGCGCGAGGTGTACTCCCGCTGGGTGTCGGTCCGGAAGGCGATGCGGGCCTCATCCGAGGTCCCCTCTCCGAGGAGCTTGACCTCGATGCCGCGCAGGAAGTTATCATCGATAGAGAGCTGCTCCCCGGTGAATTCGCAGCGGGCGACGGTGCCCGGTTCGAAGTTGACGGCGAAGAGGTAGTTTTGGATCTCCCGCGAGATCCGTTCTTCGTTGAAGTAGTAGAGGGCCTCCTTGACTTCCTGGAGGACGGTGTAGTTGTACATCTGCAGCAGGGAGTCGAGCAGTCCCATGGGAAGTTGCTCCCCGAGTTCGGAGCGCATCCGGGTGAAGTACGAGCGCAGCATCGACATGGTGATCAGCTTGCGGGATTTGCCGAAGGAGGAATAGAGGTCGTTGAATATCTTGATGGCGTCTCGGCCGGAGAGTCCGCGGGCTCCTTCGGCCTCCGATTCGCCGATGATGCGCCGGCGCCGCTTGGCGGTGAGCCGTTTGCGGTCTTCCGCGGTGAGCCATTCGGGGATGTGCCCGGTGTAGATCTCCATCTTCAGCAGCAGCAGGTTGGGGTCGCAGAAGAGCCGGTATTTGCCCGGATCGAGAATCCACTCCTCCATGGCCGGCGATCTCGGTTCGAGGCGGGTGGAGATGATCAGGCGGGCGAAGTTGTGGAGCACCCGGGGCAGGAAGCTTTCGTCGAGTTGGCGGCCGAAGATGTTGCGGTAGATCTGGACCTCGGTGTTCAGGTCGAGGACGTAGGGGATCTTGATGTATTCCACCCGGTCGAGGAAGGAGCGCAGGCCCTCGATGTTCTTCTGGTCCTCGGGGTTCATCACCGCCAGCAGCAGCGAGTTGACGTTCTCCTCGATGTCTTCAACCTTGTGAACCCCTTCGCTGATGATGTTGTGCAGTTCGATGAGGCGATCGACGTTGTGGGACTTGATGTCCATGAGGGCGTAGATGCCGTTGTTGGTCCGGGCATAGCGGGAGGAGAGATAGCGCACCAGGCTGCTGTCCCTGAGCAGGTCGTTGATGCGGTTCTGCAGGATCTCGTTGTGCAGCACCGTCTTCTCCGGCGGGGTGTCGCCCGGGCTGAAGACGCTGATCCCCTGGCCGAGGCGCCGGTTGAAGCGGTAGCGGCGGGCGTAGAGCATGGCGAAGACCTGTTCGGGCTTGCCGAGGCGGTTGAGCAGGGCCTGGAAGATCGAGGAGCAGATGGTGCAGGGTTTGTCCTTGAAGACCCACTCGTATTCCTTGGCGGTGAAGAGGCGCCATTTGCTCTCGTCGTTCTTGAACAGGTCGTCGAAGAAGGCCCGGCGGTAGTCCTTGGGGACGACCAGCATCGGGTTGTCGTGGCTCGGGCAGGGGACTTCGATGAAGTCCTCGTTGGCGAGGAGGGATTTCTTGGCCTCGAGGATTTCGGCCTGGTTGAATTCGTAGTCGTCGAGGAGTTGCCCCAGTTTGTCGAGGAAGCGGTTGGTCTCGCCCGGCGCGATGCTGGCCAGGCTTCGCCTGTCGAGGCGCCAGACCGCCTCGAAGCGCACCCCCTCCTCGGTGTTGGCGTAGGTTTCGAACTTGCGCAGCAGGTTGTTGAGGAAGGTGCTCTTGCCGCAGCCGTGGGGGCCTTCGAAGATGTAGATCTTGTTCTGCTGGGCGCCCCGCTGGAGGGATTCCACCAGGTTGATGAGCCGGTTGGCGAAGAGCCGGTCGGCGAAGAAGGGGTTGTCCACGTCCTCGACGAAGAGCCGGGAGCTGTCGTAGTTGACGTAGTGGATCGACTCGGGGTCGCTGCTGTACTCGTCGGGGCCCTCGGCGACATAGTTTTTGACCATGTCGTGGAAGACCTGGAAGACGTTGCGCATGACCGCCGCGGGGTTGTCCGCCATGACTTTCAGTAATGCGTCGAAGGGGATGGCGGCCTGGTGCTCCCGGGCCTTGAGGTGGCGGTTGACGTTGCGCAGGGCTTTGCTGATGTTGTCCCCGGCTGCGGCCATACGATTCTCTCTCCTTCGGCTTCCCGCTAAAGGGGGCGGCTGGTCAGTTCGCGGTTTTCCATGGTGTACAGCATTTTTCGCCAGCTCAGGGGCGGTCTCTCGGGTTCTCCGGAGCCGCGCCCGAAGGGCTCTTCGCGCGCAACGGTCGGCTCCGCAGGTTCGTTCGTTTCGAGGTGGACCGGGCCGCCCCAGAGGTATTCGATCCCGAGCATGGTGTTGGCGATGTACTCTTTGAGCAGGGGCTTCTCCTCGAACCGGTGGACCAGGTAAAGGCTGCCTTCGGTCCTTTGGTCCGGGGAGACGGTGATGCTCGGGGGGTGGTAGAGGGTGTCGAAGATCATCTGCCGGTAGTCCTCGGCTTTGCGGCTCTTGACCAGGTATTCCCAGGTCATGCGCGCCTGGTTGAGGCGCTTCTCGGCGACGAACAGGTTGTGGCGGCAGACGAAATCCTGGTCGACGAAGGTGTTGAGAAAGGTGAAGTCGCTGAAATCCTCCCGCACCGAGAAAATGAAGTCCCTGCCGTTGGCGCTGCCGTCGTCGTAGGCGTCCCGCTCCGTCTGCATGCGCTGCCGCTCGAAGGACAGGCCGTAGCGACCCTTGTCGGCCATCTCCTCGATGTGGTGGAAGAGTCGCATGCCGAGGGCGTAGGGGTTGAGCCCCACCCGGGGCATGGAGGTGACCCAGGCGTTGACCCGGGCGAAATCGACCTCGTGTCCCCGGATGCGGTCGTCCTCCATGAAGAGCTTCTCGTGCCAGTAGCTCGACCACCCCTCGTTCATGATCTTGGTGCGGATCTGGGGCTGGAAGTAGAGGGAGGTCTTGCGCACCACATGGATCACCGACAGCATCCACTTGTTCTCGTCCCGGTTGAGGAACTCCGAGTGGTCCATGAGGAACTGCAGCAGGTCGACGCTGCGGGGGGGGCTGCGCCGGCGCTCCTTCTGGTAGACCGCCTCGAATTCGGGGTAGCGTCTGGCCACCTCGGAGAAGAAGCTCTGCCCCGCGGCCTTGCCGTCACGCTTGAGGCAGTCGTTGTAGCTGGCGATCTCCTTGAGATACTCGCTCCCCCTGACCTGCTTGATCCGCTGCAGGAAGACGTCGAAGTAGTAGTCAAGGCGCCGGGTTTGCCGGTCCGCCGGGCCGGGTCGCAACTGCTCCGAGAGCTCCCGGTAGTAGCCGACCAGGTTGTCGATGCCGCGGGCGAACTCGATGACGTAGTCGACCCAGCGGCCCTTCTCCGAGCGCAGCCTGGCGATGAGGCGCTTGTCCGCCAGGGCCTGCCCCGTCAGGTCGAAATCCCAGGTGTGGCGGAAGAAGAGGTTGTTCTGGAAGAAGTCGATGTGGCCGAGGACGTGGTAGAAAATCATCACGTTGAGCCAGTCGGGGTTGTTGTCGTTGTAGAAGGAGATGGCCGGACGGGTGTTGATGACCGTCTCGTAGGGATTGCCGGGGTAGAGCTCGTAGCGGCCCTTCTCCTTGAGCACCTCCACGTCGTGGACCCAGTAGTCGTAGAGGGTGGGGATCATGTACTTGGGGGTGAGTTCGAGCAGGTCGCGGTTGGTGACGATGTACTCCAGGGTCTCGTCCCCGAAGCGCAGTCCCGCCGCCCGCGCCCGCGCCTTGCAGCCCTCCATGATGCCCTTGGTATGTTGGTCGATCAGTTCCATAGACGGTGGAAGCGGTCTTTTTGAAGCATCTCCGCGTCAGTTTTCAAAGTGCCTTCGTGCGGCGTACCGATGTACGCCTCCTCGGCACTTTTCAACTTCCTTGACCTGCTCCAAAAATCCTCGCTTCTTCAACTCTCCTGCGGGTTATAGAATCGTTCCTGACTCCTGACTCCTGACTCCTGACTCCTGACTCCTGACTCCTGACTCCTGACTTTCAACCGATCAGCTTCTTGATCCCCTCGATGAGGCGCGGCTCCCCGGAGGCCTCGTCCATGCTGTCGAGGCGGACCAGGTCGGACTTGGTCTCGAGCAGGCCCGACTTCTTCATGTATCTTTCCACCTCGGTGTTGCCGCTGGAGGTGTAGCTGTGCTCGGCGATGGTGATGCCGACCCGGCTGGCGTAGCGCAGCATTTTTTCGACCTGGGGCAGGGTGTGCTTCCCCTCCGAGTCCCAGTCGTCGCCGTCGGTGCCGTGGAAGACGTAGATGTTGTAGTCGGCGGCGAGGCCCTCCTTGTCGACGATCTCGTTGACGAGGGAGAAGGCGCTGGACACCTGGGTGCCGCCGGCCACGGTGGAGTTGTAGTAGGTTTGAAAGTCGGGGACCTCCCGTGCCTCGGTGTCGTGGAGGATGAAGCGGGTCTCCACCTGGCGGTCGTACTGGTAGAGAAGCCAGCTGAAGATCAGCACGTGCTGGGTGACGACGAGGTCGGTGGCCTTGCCTCCCATGGAGCCCGAATAGTCGCGCAGGAAGAAGACGATCGCCTGGGCCTCCATCTCCCTCTCCCGGGAGAGGATGCGGTAGACCTTGTCGTCGGGGGCGATGAGGAAGCGGGTGGGGTCGATGTCGCTCGTGTCGGGAAGGTTGCCGAGGGAGATGTTGGTCTCCAGGATGCGGCGCAGGGTGGCCTTCTTGTCGAGGAGTTGGCCGAAGCCGCGGTTGCGGTCGGTCAGTTCGTAGGTGAAGCGGGTCAGGGAGCGCTTCTTGCCTTTCTCCTTGAGGTTGGGCAGCTCGAACTTCTCGGTGAGGATTCTGCCGAGGTCGTAGGCGCTGGCCTCCACCTCGTGGGCGCCGCCTTCTCCCTGACCGGCCCCCTCGCCTCCTTCCCCCCCCTCGGGGCGCACCGGCGTCTCGCCGATGACCTCCCCCTCCTCGCCCTCGCCCGATCCCCCGGAGGAGGTCCCTTCGCCGGGAGGGGCGAAGCTGGGGTCGTGGATGAATTTTTCCTCCACCGTGGTCGGGACGACCACGACCTTGTCCTTGCCGCTTCGGCCCGGCTTGATCATCCGGCCGACCCGGACCTTGCGGGGGAAGCCGTCCTCTTCCCGCTGTCTGTCCCGCTCGAGCAGTTCGTCGATGGAGCGGATGTGGGTGACGTAGGGGCCCGCTTCCGGGGACATCCGCTGCATCATCATCAGATCGCCGAAGCCGTAGAACTCCGGCGCGGGCCGTGGGGGAGGCGGGCCGGGCAGGCCGTGACGGTCCTCGCAGCGCAATTCCCGGAGAATCCTCTCCTCCCGCTCCGCGCTCAGGCCCTGTTTTTTCAGTTTTTTATAGAGTTCAAGCAGCTTCGGGTCCATGCCTTACCGTCGGGTCAAAGGAGGTGTCCGGGTGATTACCCCTCATCCTCCTGGGTGCAGAAGTATTCGATGGTCTTCTGGGAGCAGGTGCGGCAGTAGCCGAGCTTGTCGAGCATGGTGGTGATCATGCGGTCGTAGAGTTTCTGGTTCTCCTCGTTGGTGCGGTTGGCCAGCGCCCCGACCAGGCTCCCGGCGCCGGCGATGTCGCTTTTCAGGCGCACGTCGGTGACCGCCTTGACCAGCTCCAGATTGTCCATGAAGTCGTAGTTGGGATCGACGGAGATCTTCTGCCCGTAGATCTTGCGGATGGTGGTGCGGAAGGTCTCGCGCTGTTCCTTGGTCTTCAGGCCGATCCGCTCTTCGACGTTGCGCACGAAGCGCTCGTCGATCTTGAGGGCCCTCAACTCTCCCGTCTGGGGATCTTTGTACTTCCACATCAGATTGGGGCCGAGGTTCTCGGCGTCGATGCCGATGATCATGTTGACGTAGTTCATCACGTCCTTGCGGATGGCCAGCGGCTCGTCCATATAGGCGTTGAACATCTCGGTCATGATCCGCTCGCGGTAAAGCCCCTTGGCGATCTTGAGGTCCTCCAGGTACTTGGCCCGGTCGCCAGCGTCGGGGACGTAGTCGAGGACGATGCGCTCCAGGGCGGCGAAGACGTCGAGGGCGACCATGCAGCGCCCCTCGTTGGTCTCGCTGCTCTCCACCATCAGCTGGATGGCCCGGCCCAGGTTGCGCTGTCCGAGGCCCTTCTGGCCGAAGCGCTTGATGATGTCCGGGTCCTGGCTGAGGGTGTCGATGACCTCGGCCAGGGTCTTGAGGCTCTTCTCGCCGGCCACCTCGCCGGCGGCCAGTTTCATCGTCTCGACCGGCGTCAGCTTCTCCGAGCGGGGCAGGCGCGACAGGACCACCGCAACCGAGGCGGCGTAGTTGAGGTTGGGGTCTTGGTGCAGGTCCTCCTGACTGAGGGTGGTCTTGGTATCCGAGCCGATGGCATAAACGGTCAGCTCATTCTGGCGCGTGTAGTCGGTGTTGTGGGCAACGTAGCAGATGCGGCAGCGGTCGATGATCGGCGCCTCCTCCTTTTCGGAGAGGAAGCGGTTGAACTCGGCGTTGTTGCTGGTGGCGATGATCAGGGTGTCGATCGGCCAGCGGTAGCCGTCGATCTCGATGACCCGGTTCTGGATGACGCCGAGGTAGACCTGGACCAGGTCCTTCTTGTTTTTGTAGATCTCGTCCGAGAAGTGGATGCCGCCGCCGGCCACCCGGGCCAGCGCCCCGCGCCGCAGGTCGAAGCGGTAGGGGTTGTTGGTGTCGGCGATGTGCAGCAGGCGCTGGATCGATTCTTCGCCGAGCAGGTCGATGGCCGAGGAGGTGATCTTGTCCTTCGCCGCATACTTGCCGGTCACCGTACCGAGGCTCTCGGTCAGGGGCACCGGGATGATCTACACGAACTGAAGCATCGCCTCCGGCTTGCCGCCGGTAAAGTTGCGGATGTCGTTCCAGATGTAGC
>NZ_PKUB01000019.1 GCF_002868845.1 Desulfuromonas sp. | reverse complement strand
ACTGTCTCTTGCTTCTGATCCTCCCGGCGTTCTCTGTCTCCGCCCAGGCGGAGCGAACCGTGCGGGTCGGGGTCTATCAGTACCTGCCGATGCTCGCCCTCGGCGCCGACGGGCAGGCGCAGGGGGTCTTCCCCGACCTGCTCGGGCAGATCGCCCGGCAGGAGGGCTGGCAACTCGAATACGTTCCGGGAACCTGGAATGAACTCCTGCAGCGCCTGAGAAAAAGGCAGATCGACATCCTGCCCTGCGTCGCCTTCACCCCGCAGCGGGAAAAGGAATTCGCCTTCTCGCGCCAGATCGTGCTCTCCAACTGGGGGCAGGTCTACACCCGGCCCGGCTCGGACATCGAGTCACTCCTCGACTTGGAGGCCCGGACCGTGGCGGTGCTGAAAAACGACGTCTTCTTCAGCGAAGCAAACGGCTTGGAGCAGGTGGCCAATAAGCTGGGCATCGAGGTCGACTTCCTGGAGCGGAAGGATCTCTCATCTGTACTGCAGGCGGTGCAGGACGGAGCCGCCGAGGCCGGGCTGGTCAGCCGGCTTTACGGCGCCCGGCAGGCCGAAAGTTTCCAGCTCGTTCCCAGCCCGATCCTCATCAACCCCATCGAGCTCCGCTTCGCCTTCCCCGCGCCGGGGATACCTCTCCTGAGCGAGGCCATCGATCGCCATCTGCGGGAATGGAAGGCGGACCCGGCCTCCCCCTACCACCGGTCGCTGAACCGCTGGCTCGGCCACTCAGCCGACGTGCGGCACTCGCCCTGGCTGACAAACACGCTGAAAATCCTGGGAGTCCTCACCATCCTCTTTTCGGCGACCACCCTCCTTGCCCGCCACAAGACCCGGAAAGGCCTGCGGGAAATCGCGGCCCAGAACAGGCAACTGGAAGAGCAAATCGCCGAACGCAGCAGGGCGGAGGCCGAACTGCGCCGGCAGAAAACCCTTTTCGAGGCGGCCTTCAACAGCGTCCCCGACGGCATGGTGCTGTGCGACCCGGCACGGCAGATCCTCAAGTGCAACGCCGGCATGAAGCGGACCTTCGGGTACGACCCGGAAGAGATTCTGGGCCGGAACACCCTGCTTCTCTATCCCAGCGAGGACGAGTTCGAACGGCAGAGAGAACGCTGGTCCCACTGGAAAGACGGGGGCGGCCTGAAGCCCTGGGTGGTCCCCTACCGGCACAAAACCGGCCGCATCTTTTCCGGCGAAACCATCGGCACGCCCATCAGGGACACCGCGGGCTCCACCCTCGGCCACCTTGTTGCGATTCGCGACATCAGCGAGCGCCAGCAGGCGGAAAAAGCCTTCCAGGCCCTCGTTCAGAGCCTGGTCGGACTGACCGGCCAGGAATGCTTCGACAAGGTCGCCGAGGAACTGTGCCGGTGGCTCGACGCCGAGTGCGCCATCGTCGGCCAGGTCGTCGGCGGGCAGTTCATCAAAGCCCTGGCCATGCGCCGCGACGGGAGAAAGATCGACGACTTCACCTTCACCCTGAAGGGCACCCCCTGCGAAAAGGTCATGGAGGAGGGGTTCGTCTATTACCCGAGGGGCGTCGGAGAGCTGTTCCCGGGGCACCCCAATCTCCAGAAGATGGCGGCCCTGGGGTATGCCGGAACGGCCCTCAGAAACCAGAAGGGCGAAGGGATCGGGGTCATCAGCATCATCTCCAGAAGGGAAATCAGCCTGCCGGAGATGACCGAGGAGGTGATGGCGATTCTGGCGGCCCGGGTCGCGTCCGAAATCGAGCGGCTCGACACCGAAACGATGCTGCGCATCAACGAGGACCACCTCGACTACTTCACCCGCTACGATTCCCTGACCGGCCTGCCCAACCGTCTCTCCTTCCAGAACAGCCTGGAGGAGGCCATGGGCCGGGCCCAGAACCTGGGGCAGAAGATGGCCCTGATGATCCTCGATCTCGACCGATTCCGGAAGATCAACGACTCCCTCGGTTACGAAATCGGCGACGGTCTCCTCAAGGAGCTGGCCTCCCGGCTGAAGGGTTGCATCCGGGGCGGGGACACGGTGGCGCGGCTCGGTGGGGACGAGTTCCTGATCATCCTGGAGGACATCGGGGAGATCGAAACGATCAGGGAGGTCGCCGGCAAAATCCTCGAGACGCTGAAGCAGGAAACGACCGTCGCCGGGCAGCGGCTCTTCGTGACCACGAGCATCGGCGTCAGCCATTTCCCCTCCAAGGGGGTCGATGCCGAGGGCCTGATGAAATGCGCCGACGTCGCCCTCTACCGCGCCAAGGGCAGAGGGGGCGACACCGTCCAGGTCTACAACCCGAAGATGAACGCCCGGGCCCACGAGATGCTCCTGCTCGAACGGGACCTGCACCACGCTCTGGCGCAGGACCAGCTGGTCCTCCACTACCAGCCCCAGTTCGACCTGAACACGGGCCGCCTCATCGGCATGGAGGCCCTGCTGCGCTGGGAGCACCCCGAGAGGGGGTTGGTCTCCCCGGCGGACTTCATCCCCCTGGCCGAGGAGACCGGCCTGATCGTGCCGATCGGGAAATGGGTCCTGCAGACGGCCTGCCGCCAGGCCCGGGCCTGGCAGGAGAGCGGCCGCCCGCCGATCCGCATGGCCGTGAACATCTCCGCCCGCCAATTCAAGTCGAGCGGTTTCATCGACACGGTCGAACAGATCCTGGCGGAGACCGCCTTCGATCCCCGCTGGCTCGAGCTGGAGATCACGGAAAGCGTGGTGATGGAGGACGTGGAGCGCAACATCATGACCCTGACCGACCTGAAGGTGCGGGGCATTCACCTGGCCATCGACGATTTCGAAACGGGGTACTCCTCCCTGAGCTACCTGAAAAAGTTCCCCATCAGTCACCTGAAGATCGACCGCTCCTTTGTCCGCGACATCACCACGGACGAAAACGACGCCGCCATCGCCGCCTCGGTCATCGCCCTGGCCCAGAGCATGAATCTCGAGGTCATCGCCGAGGGGGTCGAGACCGAAGATCAGGCCCGGTACCTGCGGGAGAAGGGTTGCGGACAGGTACAGGGCTTCCTCTTCGGACGGCCCCTTCCCGCCGGGGAGGCCGCCCGCTTCTTCGCCGAGCCGGCCGAGACCGCTCGCGGAGCCGCAATGGGGTAGCCCCCCCGGATCGCCACGATCAACCCATGCACGGATGAGAAAACCATGAATCTCGCCACCAAAGACTTTCAGCGCCTGAGCACCTTCATTTACGACAATGTAGGCATCAAGATGCCCCCGGCCAAGAGGACCATGCTCGAGGGCCGCCTGGCCAAGCGCCTGCGGTCTCTCGGCCTCAAGTCCTACGGAGAGTACTGCGACTTCCTGTTCAGCGACCAGGGGCAGCAGAGCGAATTGATCCACATGATCGACGTGGTCACCACCAACAAGACCGACTTCTTCCGGGAGCCGTCCCATTTCGACTTCCTGTCCCGGACCGCCCTGCCAGACCTGGTCGCCTCCCTCGGCATCGGAGGACCCCGCAAGCTGCGGCTGTGGAGCGCAGGCTGCTCCACCGGGGAGGAGCCCTACACCCTGAGCATGGTCCTGAGCGAATTCCGGGAGCGCCAGCCGGAACTCGGCCTGGACTTTCGCATCGTGGCCACCGACATCTCGACCCGGGTGCTCGAAGTCGCCCGCCGGGCGGTCTATCACCACGACAGGATCGAACCGGTTCCCGCACCGTTGCGCAAGAAGTACCTGCTGCGCAGCCGGGACCGGCAGAACCCCCTGGTGAGGGTGCACCAGGACCTGCGGACCCCGATCCGCTTCGGCCGGCTCAACTTCATGGACCCGGACTTCGGCTTCCGCGAGCGCATGGACGTCATCTTCTGCCGCAACGTCATCATCTATTTCGACAAGGCGACCCAGGAGCGCCTGCTGCAGAAATTCTGCCGCTACCTCAACCGAGGCGGCTACGTCTTCCTCGGCCACTCCGAGTCCCTGCACGGTTTCGACGTCCCCCTCGAGCAGGTGGCGCCGACCGTCTTTCGCTACTCCCTATGAGGGGCTTTCCAAAGAAGTCAGACCAACACCCCCCAGCCCGGCGGGCGAGGTAAAAGATGGATCCGTACACCCTGACAACCCAGCCCGAAAAAACCGAGAAGAGCCGGGAGCCCCTGCTCCTTTTCGCCCTTCTGGGCATGGCGATCTTCTCGGTGGAACTGGCGGTCATGGGGGTCATTCACCGTATTGGCCTGGAGCATGCCTGGACCGAGGCGCTGCTCGACGGGGTTCTGCTGCTGCTGTTCCTGGCACCGATCGTCTACCTCCTGTTTCTGCGCCCCCTGCTGGCCGAAGTCCGGCAGCGCCGCACCGCAGAGCATTCCCTGCAGAAAGCCCTGGCCGAGGTGGCCGAGGAAAAATCGCTGCTCGACTCCACCATGGCCGCGGTCAGCGACGGCATCACCATCCTCGACAGGGACCTGAAGATCCTCTTCCAGAACGACGCCCACCGCGCCCTGCTCGGCCCGCTCAGGGGAGAGCCCTGCTGCAAATCGTGCGAAGAGCAGGAGGGAGCCTGCCCGCGATGCCCGGTCACCCTGTCCTTCGCCGACGGCCAGACCCATCGCGCCATGAAAACGCGCCAGACCCTGCACGGCCCGAGGGAGCTGGAATGCACCACCTCACCGGTCATGTCCGGGGAGGGGACCGTCGCCTCGGTGGTCTCGGTGGTCCGGGACATCACCGAGCGCCGCCGCTCGGAGCAGGCCCTCGAAAGCGAGCGGCGCAGCCTCTTCGCCATGCTCGAGACCCTTCCGGCCAGCGTCTACCTGCTGACCCCCGACTACCGCATCCGCTTCGCCAACCGCATGTTCCGCTCCCAGTATCACGCCCCGGGGGACCGGCCCTGCTACGAGGTCATCGGCCAGCTCGACAGCCCCTGCCCCGACTGCTACCTGGAGCGGGTCCTGGCCACCCGGGCCCCCGAGATCAAGGAAAAAGAATTTCCGGGGGAACGCATCCACCAGGTCTACCACCACCCCTTCAGCGACGGGGACGGATCCCCCAGGGTCCTCTCCTTCGCCGTCGACATCACCGAGCGCAAGCAGATCGAGGAGAAAACCCGCCTGGCCAAGGAGGCAGCAGAGGCTGCCAACCGCGCCAAGAGCGAATTCCTGGCCAACATGAGCCACGAGATCCGCACCCCCATGAACGGCATGATCGGCATGATCGACCTGGTGCTGGAAAGCCGCCTCTCCGGGGAGCAGCGCGACTGCCTGGAGATGGCCGAAAACTCGGCCAAGTCCCTGCTGAAACTGCTCAACGAGATCCTCGACATCTCCAAGATCGAGGCCGGAAAGCTCTCCCTGGAAAGGATCGATTTCGACCTGGCCGCGGTCCTGAAGAGCGCCGCCGGGACCTTCGCCGCCGGGGCCCGGGAAAAGGGACTCCGCCTGGAGTGGGACATGGCGCCCGGCGTGCCCCCCTGGCTGCGGGGGGACCCGGAGCGCCTCCGCCAGGTGCTGCTCAACCTGATCGGCAACGCCCTGAAATTCACCGAATCGGGAAGGATCGCGGTGCGGGTGGAGTCCCGCCCCGGGGCCTCCGGCCGGCGCCGGGGTCCGGATCACGAGCTGCACTTTTCCGTCTCCGATACCGGCATCGGCATCGCGGCCGAAAAGATGGAAGAGATTTTCGACAGCTTCGTTCAGGCCGACGGCTCGACGACCCGAAAGTTCGGGGGGACGGGGCTGGGCCTCTCCATATCGAAGGCCATCGTGGGGCTCATGGGCGGGCGCATCTGGGCGCAGAGCGCCCCCGGCACGGGTAGCGTCTTCCACTTCACCGCCCGCTTCGGCGCCGGTGCCCTCCCCGCGGCCCCTGAGCCGGAGGCTAAGGCGAAAGTCCCCCCCACCCCCCGCGCCCCCCTCCGCATCCTCCTGGCCGAGGACGACCCCACCAACCAGGCCCTGATCCGCAAGCTCCTGGAGAGGAGGGGACACTCCCTGGAGGTGGCAGGCAACGGGAAAGAGGCCCTGCAGGCCCTGGAGCGGGGAGCCTTCGACCTGCTCCTTCTGGACATGCAGATGCCGGTGATGGGCGGCCTGGAGGCCTGCCGCCGGATTCGCAGCCTGCCGCCCGGCCACAGCCATCGACGAATTCCCATCATCGCCCTGACCGCCCACGCCCGGGAGGAGGAGAAGGAGCGCTGCCTGAAGGCGGGCATGGACGCCTTCCTCAGCAAGCCCCTGGACCTGAAGAGCCTGCTCGCCGCCGTGGAGGAGCTGGCCGCTCCCGAAGGAGCGCCTCCCCCGGCCCCGGAGATCGCCCCGACCATGGTCATCGACGTCGGCGAGATGGCGCGGCGCCTGGACGGCGATGCCGAGACGATGCGTGCGGTGTGGCAGGCCTTCGCCCTCGACGCCCCCCGCCAGCTGGAATGCCTTCGGGAAGCGGCCGCCTCGGGCGAGACCGCCTCGGTCGCCGGCCACGCCCATCGCCTCAAGGGAGCCGCCGCCAGCGCCGGAGCCCTCGGGCTGAAAGAGCTGGCAGCATCCCTGGAGCGAAGCGCCGGGGACGAAGACCGCTGCGCCATGGACTCCCTTCTGGAACAAATCACCGCCGAAGCGGACAAAGCCCTTAAGGAATTGGCCCGACTGGCCGATTAATCCATCAAGGAGAATACGATGCGAACCCTGATCGTCGAAGACGACTTCACCAGCCGAATCCTGCTGCAAAAGATCCTTTCCCCCTACGGCCTGTGCGACGTCGCGGTCAACGGGCGAGAGGCGCTTGAGGCGCTGGAACTGGCCCACCGGGAAGGGCAGCCCTACCAGCTGGCCTGCCTCGATATCATGCTGCCCGAACTCAACGGCCAGGAGGTCCTCAAGGCCCTGCGGGCCCTGGAAAAGGAGCGGGGCATTCCCGACAGGGAGGAATGCAAGGTGGTCATGACCACCTGCCTCGACTCTCCCAAGGAGGTCATGGAGGCCTACTACCGCGGAGGCTGCACCGCCTACCTGGTCAAACCGATCGAACGTCAAAAACTGCTGGGAACCCTGCGCGAATTCGGCCTGATCGGCTAATCCGGCACCGTTCCCTTTACATAGAGGTGCCTCCTATGGCCAAGACAATAAAGGTCCTGATCGTGGACGACTCGGCGGTGGTGCGCCAGACCCTGGTGGACCTCCTCTCCTCCGACCCCGGCATCGAGATCATGGGGACCGCCGCCGACCCCTATGTGGCCGTCGCCCGCCTGCGCGACGGCGTCCCCGATGTCATCACCCTGGACGTGGAAATGCCCCGCATGGACGGGCTGACCTTTCTGCAGAAAATCATGAGCCAACATCCCATTCCCGTCGTCATGTGTTCCAGCCTGACCGAAAAAGGATCCGAAACCGCCCTCCGGGCCCTGGAGTACGGTGCCGTGGAGATCATCCAGAAACCCAGGGTGGGGACCAAGGAATTCCTCGAAGAGTCCAGGGTCCGCATCTGCGACGCGGTCAAGGCGGCCGCCCAGGCCCGGGTCATGTCCCTGCCCGCCCGCACCCTGCAGGCGGCCCCCAAGCTCACCGCCGACGCCGTCCTTCCCAAGGCGTCCTCGAGCACCAGGGCCATGCTCCAGACCACCGAAAAGGTCGTCGTGGTCGGCGCCTCGACGGGTGGGACCGAGGCCCTGCGTCACTTCCTCCAGGCCCTGCCCCTCGACGCCCCCGGGATGGTGATCGTGCAGCACATGCCGGAGAACTTCACCACCACCTTTGCCAGCCGCCTCAACGAGTTGTGCCGGATCACCGTCAAGGAGGCGGCCGACAACGACACCGTGGTTCGCGGCCGGGCACTGATCGCACCGGGCAACCGCCACACCCTGCTCAAGCGCAGCGGCGCCCGGTATTACGTGGAGGTCAAAGACGGCCCCCTGGTCAGCCGCCACCGCCCCTCGGTGGACGTGCTGTTCCGCAGCGCGGCCCGGTACGCCGGCAAAAACGCCCTCGGAGTCATCATGACCGGCATGGGGGACGACGGCGCCAAGGGGATGCTGGAGATGAAAGAGACGGGCGCCTTCAACATCGCCCAGGACGAGGCGACCTCGGTGGTTTTCGGCATGCCCAAGGAGGCCATCCGGCAGGGCGGCGTGGACCTGACCCTGCCCCTGCAGGAGATCGCCAGGGACGTCATCCGCCGAACCGTTTAGGGCTGCGGCGGGAGCCGGGACTCTGTCATCGCCCCGACCTTTTTCTGTCGGGATAATGACAGCCCCGCACGCTTTCCAGGTCCGGTCGACCCCGCTCCTCCGCCAGGGACGGACTTCGCCGATTTATCCGCGGACTGGTACGGGACTTGCTCTATAGCAATCCGAACCGCCTGCCGGTCACAGCAGACCGGGAAAACGTTGATGAGGAGAGATATCTTGAACACCGCCAGCCCCCTATCCCCTTCCGCCCCGGCGACCTCGGGCGGCCCCCTGATGCCGATATCGGACCGGGAGTTCCAGCTGCTGCGCGATCTCATCTATGAGCGGTTCGGCATCAACCTCACCGACCAGAAGCGCTCCCTGCTCGTCAGCCGGCTGCAGAAAATACTGCGAGGAACCGGCTTCGGCTCGTTTCAGGACTACTACGAATACCTGGTCAAGACCCAGGACCGCAAGGCCTTCAGCCAGCTCATCGACCTGGTCTCCACCAACCACACCTACTTCAACCGGGAGAAGGCCCATTTCGACTACTTCCTGAAGACCGCCCTGCCCGCCGTGGTGGAGCAGCTCAAAAAGGAAAACCGCAGGGACCTGCGCATCTGGTGCGCCGGCTGCTCCTCCGGCGAAGAAGCCTACATGCTGCTGATGCTCATGTTCGAGTTCTTCGGGAGCGAGTACTCCCAGTGGGACGCCGGCCTCCTGGCCACCGACATCTCGGAGCGGATCCTGGCCACCGCCCAGGCGGGGATCTACCCGGAGGAACGGGTCAGCCAGCTGCCCGAGCAGATGAAGCGCAAGTATTTCCGCAGGCTCGCCGACGGAACCTGGCAGGCCGGAGACCGCCTCAAGCAGGAGGCGACCTTCCGCCGCCTCAACCTGATGAACGAGCGTTTCCCCTTCAAGAAGCCTTTCCAGATCATCTTCTGCCGCAACGTGATGATCTACTTCGACGGCCCCACCCGGGAGGCACTGGTGAAGCGGTTCCACCAGTCCACCGACCCGGGCGGCTACCTGTTCATCGGCCACTCGGAAACCCTGGGACGCGACCAGAGTCTCTACCGCTACCTGATGCCCGCCGCCTACCGGAAGGAAGGATTCTGATGTCCCGTCCCGTGCGCGTCCTGGTCATCGACGACTCCGCCCTGGTGCGCTCCCTGCTCCAGCAGGGCCTCGGTCTCGATCCCGGCATCGAAGTGGTCGGCACTGCCGCAGACCCCTACGAGGCCCGGGACCGGATCGTCCAGCTTCTGCCTGACGTGCTGACCCTCGACGTGGAAATGCCCCGCATGAACGGGGTCGAGTTTCTGCGCCGCCTGATGCCCCAGCACCCCCTGCCGACGATCATGGTGAGCTCCCTGACCGAAAAGGGCAAAGCGACCACCCTGGAGGCCCTTGAGGCCGGGGCCGTCGACTTCGTGGCCAAACCGAGCGCCGACGTGGCCCGCGGCCTGCAGCAGATGATGACGGCGCTGAGGACCAAGGTGAAGATCGCCGCCACGGCCCGGGTCTCCCACTGGAAGGGCCGGACGGTCGAGGGCAGGAAACCGGGGCAGGCCCCGTCTCCCGGCGCCATGAGTGATTCGACCGACAAAGTGATCGCCATCGGCGCCTCCACCGGCGGGACCGAGGCCCTCAAGGCGGTCCTCTCCGAGTTTCCCGCCTCCATGCCGGGCACGGTCATCGTCCAGCACATGCCGGCCGGCTTCACCAAAATGTTCGCCGACCGCCTCAACCAGCTGTGCCGGGTTGAGGTGAAAGAGGCCGTCACGGGCGACCGGGTCGGACCCGGGCGGGTGCTGATCGCCCCCGGGGACAGGCACCTGCGGGTAATCCGCTCGGGCGGGTTCTACCAGGCGGTCTGCGAGTCGGGGGAGGCGGTCAGCGGCCACTGCCCATCGGTGGACGTGCTGATGCACTCGGTCTCCAAAGCTGCCGGCCGCCACGCCCTCGGCGTCATGCTGACCGGGATGGGATCGGACGGCGCGGACGGCCTGGGGGCCATGCGCCAGGCCGGGGCCCGGACCCTGGCCCAGGACGAGGCCAGCAGCATCGTCTTCGGCATGCCGAAGGTCGCCTTTGAGCGGGGCGGAGCAGAGAAGCTGGTCCCCCTTGACGGCATCGCCCGGAACATTTCCAGACTTTTGGCGGAGCAGCGCTCATGAGCAATGTCGTGATCGGGGTGGGGGATCTGGCCGCCTCCAAGACCTCCGGAGATGTTCTCAAGACCTACGCCCTCGGTTCCTGCGTGGCGGTCGTCCTGCTGCACCCCAAGACCCGCACCGTGGGCATGGTTCACGTGGTGCTGCCCGAATCGAACATCAACCCGGCCAAGGCCAAGGAGAAGCCGGGATACTTCGCCGACACGGGGATTCCCGCCCTGCTGCGGGAGATGGCCAAGCTCGGCTGCCAGAAGGGGAGCGGACCGATGGTGGTCAAGCTGGCCGGCGGCGCCCAGATCCTCGACGACAACAACACCTTCAACATCGGCAAGCGCAACGTGCTGGCGGTGAAGAAGGTGCTGTGGCAGTTCGGCCTGGGGGCCGTGGGCGAGGACGTGGGAAGCACTATCAGCCGGACGGTAGCGGTCAACGTCAACACCGGGGAGACGGTCATCATCTCCCCCGGGCGGCCCAACCGCAACCTGTAGGGGAGAACCATGGACAAGCCCATCACGCAGACAGAAATCATTCAGGCCGTTCAGAAAACCCCCCTCCTCTCCCCCTCGGCCTCCCGCCTGCTGCAGATCCACAGCGACCCGGACACGGGAGTGGGGGACGTGGTGGCGATCGTCAAGTGCGATGCCGCCCTGACCGCCCGCATCCTGAAAGTGGTCAACTCGGCGGCATTCAACCTGCTGCAGCCGGTCAGCTCCATCGACAGGGCGGTCTCCTACCTGGGGGCGCGCATGGTGGTCGGCATCGCCATCGGCGACAGCGCCGCCCTCCTTTTCNGCGAGGGAGGGTCCCTGTGGGGACACGACCTGTTCGCCGCCATCGCCTCGCGGGCCGTGGCCGGCCGCGCCCGCAGCGCCCTCGACGCCGACCTGGCCTTCACGGGAGGCCTTCTCCATGACCTGGGCAAGGCGCTGCTGTCCGAATTCCTGAAGGGAGCCTCCCCCGGCTTTCTGGAGGAGATCGATTCCGGCGAAGTCCGCGACTACCTCGCCGCCGAGGAGCAGAAGCTCGGGCTCACCCACGCCCAGGTCGGCTACGAACTGGCCCGGACCTGGAGCCTCCCCGAGGCCATGCAGCAGGTGATCCTTCACCACCACCAGCCGGATGCGGCAGCTGAGGAATACCGGGCCCTCGTTTACGCCGTCCACCTGGGAGACATCATCGCCATGATGGGGGGGATGGGAACCGGGAGCGACAGCCTTCAGTACCGCCTCGACCCGGGGCACCGGGATTATTTCGACCTGGCCCCCGAGGACCTGGCAGCGATCATGCTGGAGGTTCAGGACGAATTCGCCAAAATTGCCGCAGCCATGCTTTGAGAGAAGGAGATTTCACCATGAAACGCATTGTCATCGCCGATGATTCGGATACCGCCCGAATGTTCATCCGGCGCTGCCTGGAGATCATCGGCCTGGCCGATGCGACCTTTGTCGAGGCGGCCAACGGCAAGGAGGCCCTCGAAAAGGTCAAGGAGGCCCCCACCGACCTGCTCCTGACCGACCTGCACATGCCGGTCATGGACGGCATCGGGCTTCTCACCCGAGTCAAGGCCAGCCCCCTCCTTCACGACCTGCCGGTCCTGGTCGTCACCAGCGCCGGCAACGAAGCCCAGGAAAAGGAACTGATGGTATTCGGGGCCTTCGGCGTCCTCTCCAAGCCCGTCTCCCCGGCCGCCATGATGGAGATACTGGAACCGCTGATGCAGCAGGAGGATTCATCCTATGTCCCCTAACACCGGCGCAGTCGACGAAGCCCTGGTCCGATCGGTCACGGAGACCCTGGAGAACATGGTCTTCGCCGAGATAAACCCTTCCGAAGAGAAGGCCTGGGCCGCCTCGGCCGACCCCGCCCTGTGGGCCAGCCTTCCCCTGCTGGTGCCGCTTTACGGAAACCTCTGGCTGGGCATGCCCCGCAGCCTCCTCGTCAGGGTGGTCACCATGGCCTATGCCCTGCCCGAAGAGGAGCTGGCGGACCGGATGCTGAACGACACCCTGGCCGAGATTCTCAACACCCTGGCCGGGCGCCTCCTGAACCTGCTGGTGCCAGCGCACCAGACATTCAGGCTCGGCCTGCCCGAAACGGGAAAAGCCCCGGGGACCTCCTCGGAGGAGACCCTGCGACATTGGTATTTTGCCCTGGAGGATGACCCTTTCTGCGTGGTCGGAACCGGAGACTTCCTCGACCCGACCCCCTAATCTTATGGAAAGACCCAAACAAAGGAGCAACACATGGGAAAGAAAGTTCTGATCGTCGACGATTCCAGCACCATGCGCAAGATCGTGACCCGGGCCCTGCGCCAGGCCGGCCTCGATTTCGAAGCCATTCTGGAGGCGGCCAACGGCGAGGAGGCCCTCCAGGCCCTGGAGACCCAGCCGGTGGACATCGTCCTCAGCGACATCAACATGCCGACCATGGACGGCATCGAGTTCCTGCGCCAGAAAGCGACCCGGGATAACATCAAGAGCATCCCGGTGGTGATGATCACCACAGAGGCCGGCGCCGACGTTCTCCAGGAGGCCACCGCCCTGGGCGCCTCGGGAACCATCAAGAAGCCCTTCACCCCCGAGCAGATCAACCAGACCATCGGGTCCCTGCTCTAGAACCGGAGGAAGGACGTGAAATTGCCACAAACAATCATCGCGGCAACCGAGGAAATCTTCTCCACCATGGTCGACATGGAGATCGAAAGCATGCCTGCCCTCGACGAGCATGTCACCACCTTCCGGGAGAGCGTCTCCGGCATGGTCGGCCTGGCAGGCTCCTGCAGGGGCCTGCTGGCCATCAATGTCCCCAACCCCGTGGCCAAGGCGGTCACCGGCAACTTCCTCGGCCTGGAGGTCGAGGAGATCGACGAGGACGTCAAGGACGCCATCGGGGAGTTGGCCAACATGGTGGCCGGCGGGATCAAGGCGGCCCTGTCCGATGGAGGCAAGGACATCAAGATGTCCATTCCCTCCACGGTCAGCGGCGAGGAGTACTCCATGGAGTACTCGAACGACGGCGAGGGTGTGACCGTCCCCTTCAACTGCAGCGCGGGTCGGTTCCTCATTTCCCTGCAGTTGCAGAGGGACCTGTAGGCGGCCCCCGGACAAAACCCCACCCTTACCGAAAGGCAACGAGGCAGCGCATTTTGAAACTGGAGCAGATCATCATCGAATCGGTCCGGGAGATCTTCGCCACCATGGTCCTGATGGAGGTGGCCCCCGAGAAGCCCCTGACCGAGAAGGTCAGCTCCTTCAGCGACCACGCGTCCGGGCTGCTCGGCATCTCCGGGGACCTCAAGGGGCTGGTCGGGATTCACTGTCCTCTCCCGACGGCCGGGGCCATTACCGCCAGTCTGCTCGGCATCCCGGCGGACGAGGCCAACGAAGACGTCAAGGACGCCATGGGGGAGATGGCCAACATGATCGCGGGGGGGATCAAAACCGCCCTGGAGGCGGAGGGGAAAAACCTGGAACTGGCGATCCCCTCCACCATCGCGGGGCGCGCCTACACCCTGGACGGCCTTTCCCGGGCCGACTGGATCATGGTCCCCTTCGTCGCCCCGGAGGGGCGTTTCCTGGCCGAGCTCAAGTACCTGACCACCCCCTGAGACAGAAGAGCAAACGATGAAAAAACTCGCCCAGGTCGGCAAGACCCTGAAGAGATCACAGAGGCAGATCCAGGACAAGATCGGTGAATTCCTGGGCTGCCAGGTCCTCGTTTCCAAGCCGGAAACGAGCACGGCCACCCGGGAGGAGGTCTTCGCCCCCCTCGACTCCAAGATGGTCCTGGCCCGGCTCGGGGTGGAGGGAGACCGCAAGGGGGAGGCCTTCCTTCTGTTCGGGCTGGAAGGGGCCATCCGGCTGGGCGGAACGTTGATCATGCTGCCTCCCTCGGAGCTCGACAGCAGGGTCCAAAACGAGGCGTTCACCGAAGAGGAGGACGACGCCTTCGGAGAGATCGTCAACCTCCTGGCCGGCGCCCTGACCGCAGTCTTCGTTGAGCATTTCTCCCCCAAGCTCCACTTCAGAAAGGCCGACCTCCAGCCCATTGACCCCCTTCAGGACGAGGAAACCGCCCTCCAGGCCCTCCCCGAGGGCACTCTGGCCCAGTCCTGTTTCGAGCTTTCGATGGACGGGCAGGCCCTCGGTCCCATGATCCTCCTCCTTCCCGGCCCCCTCCTGGAGGAGGAGACGGAGGAGGAAGAAGCCGAACCGGCAGCACAGCCTGAACCCGCGCAGGCGGCCTCTCCGGCAGCACCCCATCCGGCCCCGCCGGCCGAGAACAGCGGCTCGCAGCCGGTTGTGGTCATCGCTCCCGGCTCCGAGGCGTCGCAGCCCTTTGCCCAGGCCCTGGCCGAAAGCGGCATGACGGCGGAATGCCTCGGATACGAAGAGGATTACCGTGGCTTCGTCCAGAAGCAAAACGTCCGCGGAGTGTTCCTGGTCATGGAGGAGGTCAACGACCAGGGGCTGGCCCTGATCATCCAGCTTCGGGCCGCCCTGGAAAAATCGGTTCCCCTGCTCGCCGCGGGACCGCAATGGACCAAGAGCACGGTCCTGCAGGCGGTCAAGTACGGAGCCAATGACATCTTGATCACCCCGGCGGAGACGGGGCTCATCAGAGAGAAAATCCGGGCGAGCCTGGGGAGCGAATCGGAGGGGAAGCCCCTGGAAGGGGCCGCATAGGGATCAGTCGGCAGAGATGCCGGTGAGTTGCTTTTTCTTGATTTTTTCCAGGAGGGTGGTGCGCTTCAGGTTGAGGAGCCGGGCCGCCTCTTTCTTGTTGCCGTCGGTGATGTTCAGCGCCTGCAGGATCAGCCGGTCCTCAAAGTCGCTCACCAGGGCGTTGAAGTCGATGCCTTCTTCGCTCCACGACACTCCGGGGTCGGGGTAGAGAGCCGGCGGGTCCTGGGGCTCGGACTCGACCGGGGCGACCGGAAGGGCTATGTCCAGGTGGGCCACGTACTTCTCGGGCAATTCCGCAAGACCGGCCGATTCGCCTCCGTGAAGGATGACCAGGCGCTGAATCAGGTTCTCCAATTCCCGCACGTTGCCGGGCCAGGGATAGCTTGTCAGCGCGGCGATGGCCTCCTTCTCGAAGCCCTTCAGACCGATTTTCTTGTTCCGGTTGAAGGAGCGCATGAATTTCTCGATCAGCAGCGGAATATCCTCGCACCGGTCTCTGAGGGGGGGGATATTCAGGGGGACGACGCTCAGGCGATAGTAGAGATCCTCCCGAAAGACGTTCTCGGCCACCGCCTTTTCAAGGTTTCGATGGGTGGCGGCGACGACCCGCACATTGACCGAAACCGGCTTCACCCCCCCCACCGGCTCGAATTCCTTCTCCTGCAGCACCCGCAGAAGCTTGGCCTGCAGGGACGGCTTCATGTCCCCGATTTCGTCCAGGAAAAGGGTGCCGCCGTCGGCGTACTGGATGCGCCCCATTTTGGACTGGTTGGCACCGGTGAAAGCCCCCTTGACATAGCCGAAGAGTTCGCTCTCGAGCAGGTCCTCGGGGATGGCGGCGCAGTTGACCGGGACAAAGTTCTTCCCCATCCGGGGACTCAGGGAATGGAGGGCCCGGGCCACGAGTTCCTTGCCGGTACCGCTCTCGCCCTGGACGAGGACCGTGCTCTCGCCGTCCTCGGCCACCTTCTCGACCATGTTGAAGAGGGACAGCATCTTGGGCGACTGGCCGATGATGCCGTTGAAACCGTCGGATTTGCGGAAGCGCGCCCTGCGGGGGACCTTCTGGGACTGGCTCTCCTGGAAGGCCAGACCCCGAGCGGCGACGATGACCGCTTCCTCAAGGTCGTAGGGAGAGTTGATATAGGAGAAGACCCCGTAGCGCAGGACCTCGACGACGATGCCGCGGTTGCCCTCGGGAACCGCGGCAATGGTGAGGGTTTCGGGGTTCAGGCGGTGAACCTTCTGAAGAAATTCGAGGCCGGTCTTTTCGGGCAGGAAGAGGTCGGAGATGACGATGCAGACGTCCTGGCCGCCCAGGACCTGCAGGGCCTGTTCCGGAGTGTCGGCGCCCAGCACGACGCAGCCGATCCGCTTGCGGAGGACGGCCTCCAGCCTGTCCCGTTCGTGCTGATTGCCGTACACCACGAGAATGCTGCGCATCGAAGAAGTCATTGTCGTTCAACCTGGCAGAAAAAGAATATTCCCGGACGCCGGCATCCCCCTCCCCGGACCCGCCCCGCTGAGCGTGGGGCTGAAAGAAGGGAAGTCGTGGGATGTCCCGCAAGAAAAAGTCCACGGAGCTTAATGATACAATTTATTAAAAAACCATTTTCAATACTCAATGTACAGTTAAAAATAGCTCACCACCAAACATAACAGGTAGCGCAATGGGCACAAGCCCCGAAGCCCCGGCGCCGCGACTCAGCCGAAGAACAGCTTCAGGGCGAAGACCAGAACGGTCAGGGAGACCACCCCCCGGATCCAGCGATGCCCCTTTTTCACCGCCACGTGACTGGCGATCCAGCCCCCGGCTGAGTTGCCGGCGGCCAGGGCCGTGCCGAGGCCGTAATCGACCTGTCCATGGGCCACGAACACCCCGAGGGCAACGACCGTAAAACCGAAAATGACGATCACCTTGACCGCGTTGATGCGCACCAGGCCCAGGCCGTGGGCCAACAGGCCCGAAATGACCAGAAAACCGACGCCGGCCTGCACGAACCCGCCGTAAACGCCGATAAGGAAAAAGCTCGCGAGCAGGATCGTCAGCCGCAGCCGGGAGAAGCGCTCCACCTCGACCCGCCAGCGCCGGGCCGGATCGAGCAGGGTGAAGAGCAGAACCCCGATCATGATGAGCGCCAGCAACCGGCGAAACAGCTCCTCGTCGATATCGACGGCCAGGCTGGCGCCGAGGTAGCTGCCGGCCAGGGCCGGCAGAGTGCAGAGCAGTGCCAGCCGGGCAGGGAACACCCCCTGGCGCCGGAAGCCGGCGATGGCGAAGATATTCTGGAAAAAGATCGCCACCCGGTTGGTGCCGTTTGCCACCGCGGCGGGGAGGCCGAGAAAAATAAGGAGCGGCAGGGTCAGAAGGGACCCTCCCCCGGCCAGCACGTTGAGAAACCCCGCCGCCGCGCCCGCGACGACCAGGACCGGGACCTGCCAGATCCAGGCGTCCATCAGGCCTCCTCCAGCAGACTTTGGACGACCTCCCCCGCCATGGTAAGCCCGAACAGGGGCGGAATATGGGAGCTGCTGCCGAGGGGCACCCGGCGCCTCCGGCAGTCCGTCGCTTCACCATCGTCCACGGCCTCACGGACGCCGGGAAGGAGGCGGTACCCCTCGGTGGAGTAGACGACCTTTACCCCGGAGGCGACGCCCCGGCGGCGCAGTTCCTTGCGCATGATGCGGGCGAGCCGGCACTTCTCGGTATGAAACAGATCGGCCACCGCCACCTTGGTCGGGTCCAGCTTGTTGGCGGCCCCCATCGCGGAGATGACCGCGATGCCGCGCTCCTTGCAGTTCTGGATCAGGTGCAGCTTGGCGGTGATGTTGTCGATGCAGTCCAGCAGGAAGTCGTATCCCCTCCCCAGAAGCCGCTCGGCATTGTCCGCGCCGTAAAACTCCTGGACCGGCTCGACCTCCAGGGCCGGGTTGATGGCTCGGCAGCGCGTCGCCATGACCTGGACCTTGGGCCGTCCGATGGTCCCCTCCAGGGCATGGATCTGGCGGTTGACGTTGGTGATGCAGACCTCGTCGAAGTCGACCAGGGTCAGCCTCCCCACTCCGGCCCGGGCCAGGGCTTCGGCGGCATAGCTGCCGCCCCCGCCGACCCCGAAGACCGCCACGGAGGCCTCCTTCAGGCGGGCCAGGCCGGCCTCGCCGACGAGAAGCTCCATGCGGCTGAAACGATGCTGTGACATTGGTCCCCCTGGACGTGGAAAGGTTGCGGCTACCGGCCCTCGAGCTTCAGCACCCGCCGGGCGTTGCGGCTGGTAATCCGGGCGGTCTCCTCCGGGCTCCATCCCCGGATGGCGGCCACCCGGCGGGCCACGAAGGGAAGGTAGCAGGGCCGGTTCGCCCCCCCCCGGACAGGATGGGGCGCCAGATCCGGGGCGTCGGTCTCGAGCACGATCGCCTCCGCAGGCACCCTTCGCAGGACCTCGGGCAGACGCCTGGCCTCGGGATAGGTGAGGGCCCCCCCGAAGCCGATGGCGAAACCGAGCTTCACCGCCTCCCGGGCCGTCTCCTCGCTTCCGGAGAAGGCGTGGAATATCCCCCCGACCCGCCCGGCCCCCTCCTCCCGCAGGATTTCGAGCAGCCGGCCGACCGCCCTGCGGCAATGAATCAGCACCGGCCGCCCCGCCTCCAGGGCGAGGCGCAGCTGGCCGCGAAAGGCCTCCTCCTGAGCAGCCCTTGGCACCTGGCGAAGCAGCCCGTCCAGGCCGATCTCGCCGAGGGCCGCAACCCGCGGCCCGGCAAGGAGCCCGGCCAGCTCCCGGGCGGAATCCGGCCCCCACTGAAGCGCGGCCAGGGGGTGCAGGCCGGGGGCGGCCAGGGCCCCCTCGACAGCCTGGACGGTCCGGACCAGCTCCGGCCACCCCTCCCGGCGGACTCCGGGAACGACGAAACGACCGACCCCGGCCCGGCGGGCCAGGTCCGTCTCGGCGGCCAGGGAGTGTCCCGAAGGCAGTGCATCCAGGTGGACATGGGTGTCGAAAAGCTCCGCTCTTCCCTGCATGGGCAAGATGCTATCACAAGGCCCGGGCGGGGGGAAGTCGTCCGTCCTCTCCCTTTTTAAGCCTTGCATCGGCACCCCCTTCTGTGCTATTTGCTAAAGGTCTGAATTTGCGCTAAAATCGAACATTTTCAAGGATATGGAGGAGTCATGGGGAAATCCCGGACAGCCAAAGCGTCCTTTCTAAAAAAGGTCTTCATCCTGACCCACTGCAGCGGCCTGGTGGCCGGGATGCTCTTTCCCCTCGTCGCCACACCCATCGTGGGGCCGGCCGCCCGCAGCCTCCCCTTCGTGATCAGCTGCCTGGCCATGGGCCTGGTCCTGGGCGCTTTCCTCTACCTCTTCATCCGGACGACCCTGAAGAGGCACCTGCGGCTGCAGCTCGAGGTGCTCGGCCCCCTCACCGGAGAAGGGGCCCTCAAGGACGAATCCTTCGAGGGGCTTCACGGAGCGCTGGAGTCGTCGGTGAGCCAGGTACAGAACCTGGTCCAGGCCATCCTGTCCACCCTCGACCGGCAGGACCCCCACTTCGAAGTCCTCGCGGCCAACAGCAGCTACCTCTCCGAGCGCGCCCAGGAAGGCCTCGACGCCGCCCACCGAAGCAACCAGGACGTGAAGGCCATGGAGGAGAAACAGCAGGAGA